>CAZBDM010000652.1:0-2730 GCA_964490675.1 uncultured Oligoflexales bacterium | reverse complement strand
CAATACATCATTTCTGTCACCGATAGCGGTAATGGTATTCCTGAAAAAGATCGCCAAAGACTTTTTGAGCCTTTTTTCACTTCAAAAAAATCAGGCTCGGGTATCGGCCTCAGCCTCAGCCAATCAACTGTTAAATCGCACGGTGGTGATCTCATCCTTGACAAGCAGAGCAATCATACGAAGTTTGTATTCACACTCCCAAAAAGCTTCAGCATAAAGTCCTAAAAGTTCATTCCCATACCGATTAAATGATGGGGTAAGACTTGCTCTTCCCCTTCTAATTGACTAAAGATAAAGACCTTGCTGCCAAGTTCTAGTTGTCCTTTTAGTGAAAAGAAAAACCGTGCTTTTTGCCAATCATCTTGTGGTTGCCATTGCCATTTTCTTCCGCCCGTCGATAGAATCTTAAAACTTTCACTGAAGCCAATAAGAGCGTTTAGACTGATATCGGGAGTTACAAAGATCTCTTGCTCTTCAATAGATCGAAAGTCAGTTGCTAGCGATGCCATACCGTAAAGGAGCAATCTTCTATCGATCAGATTTTTTGCATAGCCAATACCTGCCTTTCCGTAAAGATAACTACAGGTCCGACAAGAAGTCTGAGGGCGCGACCGCAATCCACCAGAAGCATGCCAAGAAGGTTTGAAAAAGTAAGAGTCGACTGGATTTAAAGACATCACCTCGATTGCTTTTAGCTGATGACTTGCTAGGTTCAAGTCTCGATCGATCTGTGCTTCTAGATCGACAAAGTTAATATGATAATATGTTTCGTAGCCTTTTGAGTTATCAAGTAGATCATGAAGCCCGTAACGATATCTCAGATAAAATTGCTTATCAGGTGAAGTGACAACCGCCAATGCGAGCTTTTTAGCCCCATGAGCCAAGTCCGGCTGATTACCTTTTATGTAGCTGATTTCTCGCCTGTCGGCCTTCTTTCCGAGTTTGGCCCTTTTGATCAGCACTTTATCTTCATAGTTACGAACTTCTTTTTGGTCTTCAAGATCAAGTCGCGATTTTTCGTAATTAAGGTAAGCAAGGAGAGTGTCGATAACTTGTTTGTTATCCACTTCATCTATGTTGAGCTCTCTATTAATAAGTCGTTTTAAAGTACTTTCCTCTGCTACATTGAGGCTTTCAGCAAGTGCCATAAACTCCTTTTTCTGAGAGGGCACAAAGTAGACTTTAAAATCCCTAATTTTTGATGTGACGACAGAGATGGTTTGGTGAGGTAAGACAAAAAATCCCCTCGTTTGAGATAACCTAAGCTCAGGCCTTACCGCATCAAAGACCTCAAGAAGAAGACTCGAACAGTTGTCATCAAGAAAATAGTAGTCAGTAAAGCCTGAGTAACTCAGTGCCCAAAAGTGCTCTAAAAACAGAACTAGCTCTTGCTCATCGAAAGAAAACTCATACTCCCATAAATCTCTATTTTCGCGATAAGCGTAACCAATCACGTGCGTATAAAAAGGCTCAACGCTAAAAGCGCCTTGATATCCACCGGTCAGCCCTTTGGCAAAATAGAGCAGTCCTTTGTCATCGGTCGGCAGCGCCATAAAGCTCGCACCATAATCAAGTAAACTGTGGCCAGCTTCATCGCTGGATTTTAGGTTTAACTTTAAAAAGGTATGACCTAGCATTGAAGCTGGATTACCAGAGTAGGCAGTAGAAAAGACCAGACTAATCGATCGCAGAGGCAGATTCTTGCGCCAGTATTCAATTCCTTCACAGAACACTGATCTTTGCGCTTCACCTAAAACCTTTTTGAAAAACCTCATACGGTCTGGAAAGGCGCAAATCGGATCAAGTTTTAGAAGTCCAACCTTCGGAAATCCTGTCTTCAACGCCTTTCTAGTCGCCAGAAACTCGCTTAAAGGATCCGTCTTGCCGGTCTCTGAAAAGTAAAAACTATCAAAATCGATGGTACCCTTAAATCCCCAAAGGGTCTTCTGGTAATGAAGAAGTTTCAGCCAAGCGGGAGAGTAAGCAAGGGCTTCAGGTTTTGTGCCTCCTCTTAAAAGAGGAGGCGTCACAAAAAAGTACGTAGCTATTGCAAAAATCAGGATGCGAGGCAATGTTGAGCGATCTCAGGGTGAGTTTTTACAACCATTTTTGTGTTCTCAACAATTGTTTTTGGCGATGCGTTATCACTAAAAACAGTAGTAAAGTTTGCTTGAAGAGATTGTTTAAACTGCGGGGCTCCGTGTTGATCGCACTTAAATGTCTCAGCATAAGCATCTAAAAAGGGTCCTTCGCCTTTGGCTACATCTTGACGCAACTTTTCAAAACCAACCATTGCCAGATGCTCGCTGCGCTTTTCAGCATCGACAATGCTGTGTTTCGCACAATTTGAAGTTCCGAAGGTCATTCCCAAGGTATAGACGGGACTTAGGACACCATTAGTCACCGCACGCAGGAATGAAGAGACGAGACTGTTATCTTTCAGAATATACCAACCCGGACCGCAGCCACTACTGCCGTCTTTTGCCATCGCTACATGAGAGAAAAGCCCAATTACCAGAGCGATTATTGCGCTGCGCATAAAAGACCCCTTTAATCTTTAAAGTTCTTCTTAAATTTCGTTATCGACTTTATTCTAAGGTGAAATCCATTTTGATTCCATATCTAAGCGAAAAACCATCAAGTCAGTTGCCAAGAGGCGGTTCACCGACGATGAAAAGCAATGCCATTGCACTAAGTAACTAGTTGATAAAATTGGAATAACCTCAGAGA
>CAZBDM010000651.1:0-2732 GCA_964490675.1 uncultured Oligoflexales bacterium | reverse complement strand
AGTTGTGCCCGACTTCATGAGCAACAAGCTCGCGAAAATAGCCCTCCATATAAGAATCAAAGTCAAGTCCTTCTGGCGTTTCATAAAAGTCTAATCGCCTCGCTAGTGGGTCATGAAACTTAGGCTCCTGACCTGGAATGTTAAACTTTAACCCTTCTAAAGACAGGGCAAATTTTTGCTCTGAAAGCGCAGAGCTGCGTGGGTGACTTGTCAAGACCGCTGAGCTTGCACTCTCCTCACCACTAGCCTCATCTTCAACCTTAAACCACGCTTTATAAAGGGCTTCTATGGAAGGGCCCTGGACAAGAGTCGCGGCAGAGATAATTTGTCCTGTTGACTGGTCAGCAATCGACGGCCCGAGGCCTCCGTAGGGAGCTTTATTGTTTAAATCCCATTCGATGACGTTAAACCTAATATCACCAGCAACGATAATTTCATTAAGGACACTGTCATCTTCTAAGAACATGTACTCGATGGGCTCTTCGCCATAAAGGTTTTTAAAGCTTAGATTCCAGTTATCCAATGCAGCCGCAAAAGCTGATTGATACTGCTCAGGGACCTGTTTGATGTAGTATCTTATTTTAGAACTGTTTTGAGTCTCTTCTGGTAAGGCAAAACGTTGGATATATTTTTCTTTACCTCTTTCTGTCATAAAGTATCCGACACCATCTGTGGCAGTTCTTTTGTCAAAGCCTTGCGCTTGATAACTCGCTTTTTGTCTTAGAAACCATCGCACTTGAAACGCTACGTTCTGATCTGGGCTTACGTCTTCCTGAAAGCTAGAGGTAATATCAAAAACCAAAGTACTAAAGGAAAAATCTGCAGCTACGGTAGCAGAATTTATTGTCCTTAGTTTAAAAGCAGCATCAGCCCCAAGAAGTGACACTAAATTAAGCTCTTGTCCAAGTGCATTAAGATTAAGAAGGGCATACTGCTCAGTTTCATCAACCCCAACGATCGGAATCGTGATCAGAGGAACATTTTCTGAGCTTTCATCACAGTTAGAGAGACAGCCCGAGAGCAGAAGAGAATAGCCTTGTTCAGCAGAACCCGCAATTCCGATGATGACATCAATAGGCGTTAGGTTTGATAACTTGAGTCGACCGTAGGTTTCATTTTCACTGTCAGAAACCTTGGTCACAACACCACCAAACACAAAGGATTCACCGATAGCACTGATGGGGAAGCCGACAACAATGTCTTTTGCAGTGGGCTGAGACAATTCGCCAGGACCGGTAAAAGAAGATCGACGACTTTCATGAGCGCCTGCCTCGGATGCATACTTCTCTAGTCGTTTTATATTTTGTTTCTGATCAGCAATGAGGTTTTTTAAGGTCTCGCCACCGTCAACGACCAGAAAACTAATCTCTTTATTGCCGATTTCTTTTCTCACCGGTTGATTAACACTGTCAGAGCGAACCGTGTAATTTTCAGTCGGAACTTGCCTTCCGTCCTCTTGCTCAGACTGCCGGCAGGACCACGACAGTCCTGAAAAAACCACCAAAGATAATAATACCTTGCCCCTAGCGCCGAAATCCATTTCGACCTCCTTCCGATCCGTAGAAAGACATTGATTCAAAAAGTTTGACTTAGACTTAAACGAGCGGGGGGGACTCATTTGCAGTAATTTTTAGTAAAAAAGGTACCTTCGATTTTTCTACTACTAGAGATAATTTATATTGGCCAGCCAGTCAATATAAATTCCAGCTTTCCGGTGGAAATTTTGTAAGACGTCAACTTCCGAATACTTAGATGGGTCTTTCCTACACAATGAAAAACATCTGAGTTGTCCTTCGATATCGGAAGTATCAACAAAAGAAGTGTCAATTTGACTCAATGGGTGAGACCCTTGAAAAAATCTCTTGATAGCCAAGTTTTTTACGCGGTTACTCACGCAAGGCATGATTTTATTTTCTAGAGTCAGAGACTTTGTAAGCCTTCTTTTAGACTGTCTCGAGCAAGATCTCTTACCGATTCTGTGTAAAAGCGTATGGCATTCTGCGAGACCTCCATGTCAAACATAAAAAGCGTATTGTATTTCCTTTCTGGCGATTCAATCAAATCTGTGGAAGCTGAGCTCATAAATCGCTCCCGCTTCAAGCCATCGGGATCGCCTCCATGCAGTAGAGCACTTAATCTAGCATTATGATATTGAATGACCTCAACGGCAGCTCTGAGAATCTCGAGGATTTCATCTTCTGAATAATTCATTCTATCACCCTGCAATACTGAATCATGAGCGCGCTCTTGAAACGAGATTTCAAAGAATAAATGATGTAATTCAGCAAGCCCATCAAGCTTTTTCAAAGAGTCAACGAAGGTATAATACTCGAAAACATCATTATCGAGGCCTTTTTCAACAACGTATTGGGCAAAAGTTTCTTCAGAACTTTCCTCAGAAGTAAGCTCCACTACTATTTGATCGATTAGACGAGGTGGTTCTTGTTGAGAAGAAACATTCGATTGTTCTGCTTCGGGGGAGACTTGTTGACAGCCAAAAATAAAAAAACCAAAAAGAAGCATCATCAAAATTTGTTTATACGTCACAGTACCGTCCTCTAATGTTTTGGGGGTAGAAAGTTCCAGATTCTTTTCAATCACCGAACACAGAACTTTCAGCAAAAATCCGACCAATGGCTCAAAGCTCGTAAGATTTTAATTTAAAAGACTTTTACTTGCTTAATGCGACTTGTAACGCCTATCATAATGTAAAAGTATTGGACAATAGTCCC
>CAZBDM010000650.1:0-2732 GCA_964490675.1 uncultured Oligoflexales bacterium | reverse complement strand
AGTACCGCTTGTCAGATAGTTTTTGTAGGCATTCATGTGCTTTAAAAAGGTTTCAAGAGTGGCTTGTGGTGAGCTGGTATCGACGGGAGCCAGCACTCCTTGAGCTGCGACCTGCTGTGAACCTATTAGAAGAATCGAAGCGAGGATCATCCTTTTGATTGTCACCATAAAACTTCCCTTGATCAAAATTAAAACCGTAAGGGAAATTTATAGCCCATTTGCTTTAGGACAGCAATGTCTTGAGAAAACCCGCCGTATGGCCCTTGCCACTCACCGCCACTTTTTCTGGAGAACCGTAGGCAACCACTTTACCACCCCTTTCACCTCCTTCAGGTCCAAGGTCAATCATCCAATCACAACTTTTTATGACATCCAAATTATGCTCGATAACGACGACACTGTTACCCTGATCGACAAGCTTTTGAAGAACACTGAGGAGTTTTTTGATATCTTCAAAATGTAGCCCTGTCGTCGGCTCGTCTAAAATATACAAAGTCCGGCCTGTAGCGGTCTTAGCGAGTTCCCGCGCAAGTTTGATCCTTTGAGCTTCACCACCAGATAATGTTGTCGCCGGCTGACCAAGCTTGATATAACTCAATCCCACTTCTAAAAGAGTGTCGAGTATCTTTACGATACGAAAGTGATTGGAAAAAAGCTGTCGTGCCTGCAAAACAGACAAATCGAGGACGTCGGTAATCGAATGACCTTTATAGCGCACCTCAAGAGTCGCTTCGTTAAAGCGCTTAGCTTTACAGACTTCACAAGGCACATAGACATCTGCAAGAAAGTGCATTTCCACTTTAATGTGGCCGTCTCCTTGGCAATGTTCACAGCGCCCTCCTTTTACGTTGAAAGAAAAACGCCCTTTGCTATATCCGCGCAGCCGCGACTCTGGCATCAAAGCAAAGAAATCCCTAATTAAATCGAATACTTTCGTGTAGGTCGCTGGATTGCTACGGGGAGTCCGACCAATCGGTTTCTGATCGATATTAATCACTTTATCAAAGTGTTCTAATCCTTCGATTTCCTTATAATCGCCGGATTCCATGCGCTCGTTGTTTAAATGGCGCATCAAGGCTGGATAAAGTATTTGATTGATCAAAGATGACTTACCAGCCCCTGAAACACCAGTTATACAAGTGAAGACGCCAACAGGAATGGCAACATTACAGTTTTTGAGGTTGTTCTCATTTGCGCCAATGACCTTTAACCATTTACTGGAGCGAGCTGTCACCTTTCTTCTTTGTGATGGCACTTCAATCCTCTCCCTCTGGGAAAGATATTTTCCAGTCACCGATAACTTGTTGTTTCTCAAATCCTCTGGTGTCCCTGTCGCCACGACTTGCCCACCGAGATGCCCCGCTCCTGGTCCCATATCGATCACCCAATCAGAAGCTTCTATCGTTTCTTGATCATGCTCAACAACCAGCAAGGTGTTGCCAATATCTCTCAGGTGTTGCAGGGTTTTCAGAAGTTTTTTGTTATCCCTTTGATGAAGACCGATCGATGGTTCGTCGAGAACATAAAGAACGCCTGTCAACTCTGATCCAATTTGAGAAGCCAAACGTATTCTCTGTGCTTCTCCTCCGGAAAGTGTCGGCCCTTTGCGATCAAGAGATAGATAATCAAGTCCGACATTGACCAGAAACCCAAGACGACTGACAATTTCTTTGAGAAGCTCACCAGCAATCATTTTTTGACTGCCTTCGAGCTTTAGGTGGCGACAAAAATCATAACAGTCTTTTATAGACAAGCTCGTCACTGTCGCGATCGAATGCTCTTTCACTTTCACAGCTAGGACGTGCGCTTTTAATCTTCTGCCTCGGCAGCTTGGGCAAGATTGCGACGACAAAAACTTACTGTACCAAGTTTTCATCCCTTCAGAGCTGGTTTGGCGATAGCGCCTCATCAGTTCATTGAGAAGCCCCTCAAAAGCAGTTGTATAGGTTCCCTTGTGTTTCGACCCCTGCCATTTAATAGTGAGTTGTTTTTTTCCGGAACCATAGAGCAGAAGATGTTTATGAGTCTTGCTCAGTTTTTTCCACGGCTTATTGAAGTCAATCTTCCACTGCTTTTCCATCGCCTTGAATTTGCTAAGGCCCCAAGAGTCCTCTCTTTTACCTGAATCAGAAAAGTAGTTTTTCCATGGTAGGATGGCTCCTTCAGCAATCGAAAGATCGGGGTCAGCAATGACCTTCTCTGGATCCATTTGCAGGACACTACCAATACCGTTGCATTCACCACACATTCCTTGTGGTGAATTAAACGAAAAAAGCGGAGGGTCGAGCTCTGGGAAGGCAAACCCACAACAGCTGCGCTTTTCACTCATCGGAATGTCTTCACGCCCGATAACGTGAATAATCATCTTTCCTTGCCCACGATCAAGCGCACTTTCGACAGAATCTGTCAGTCTCTTACGAAACTCTCGATTCGTCTTTATCACAAGTCTGTCGATCACGACTTCGATATTATGTTTCTTATGTTTGGCAAGGCTTTGTACATCTTCAAGGGCTGTCACAACACCGTCAATCCTGACACGTGTAAACCCTTCGCCTTTAAGTTCCTCAAACTTATCTTTATGTTCGCCCTTGCGATTTTCCACAACCGGCGAAAGAATCAGAATCTTGGTTGTTTCCGGAAGCTCAAGGATCTGCTCGACCATACTATTAGCATCACCACGCCCCACTTTTTTGCCGCATTGATGGCAAAACTGTTCACCGACTCTTGCAAAG
>CAZBDM010000649.1:0-2732 GCA_964490675.1 uncultured Oligoflexales bacterium | reverse complement strand
TTTTGAAGTCTCAGAGTGAATGTATGAAGCCAGCGGGTGCCTGCACATGGGCAAAGCACATGACTGTTAACGAAAACATTTGACATTTATTGACTCACCCCCAGAGATTATCCCTCCTTCAAAACCCTCATTTACTAGGGATCTTTTTGGCATCTTCGAGAAACTTAGCCAGTCCAACATCAGTCAAAGGATGCTTGGTCAGTTGCTGAAAGACCTTAAAGGGAATCGTTGAGACATCTGCACCGTAAAGTGCTGCATCGCGCAAATGAAGTGGATTGCGAATCGATGCGACAAGGATTTCCGTTTTGAAATCGTAATTATCGTAGATTTGTTTGATCTCTGAAATGATTTCCAAACCTTCATGACCAATATCATCGAGTCGTCCGACAAATGGAGATATGTAAGTTGCACCTGCTTTTGCAGCGAGAAGCGCTTGGTTTGAACTAAAACAGAGAGTGACGTTGGTTTTAATATTTTCCTTGGTACACGTAACGACCGCTTTGATGCCCTCTTCGATGAGTGGGACCTTAACGACGATGTTATCCGCTAACGACGCCCAATCACGCGCTTCTCTCATCATGCCTTCGTAGTCAGTTGAGATCACTTCGGCTGATATTGGCCCCGGACAAATTTCACAAATTTCCTTGACCACTTCTTTATAATCGCGACCGGTTTTTGCCACCAGACTTGGGTTGGTGGTAACACCATCAAGAATGCCGTAATCAGCAGCTTTTTTGATTTCTTCTACGTCTGCAGTATCGATAAAAAACTTCATTGCCTTCTCCGCTTTTTTAAGTTCCTAGCCATCCGCGATCGTGCATACCTAGAATCACCTCTAGCAGAATCAATAGGACGATCGCCATTTCTACTAAGAACAATCTTTTGTCACGAGTTGTGTCAAGAAGCAACTCGAGAGTGTCCTGGGTGGTCTCAAGCTTGTAGGAAATCGCCTGAAAACGCTCAGGAAGATCAAAAGTGGCGCGCAAATCCGAATAAAGACTGTCCATCACTGGGTCTTCCCAAATCAGATCCGGTCTATCGAGGAGGTGAAGAACGCCGACGATCGAGTTACGCATAGAAATCGTCTCTGCGATGAACTTATGAAACTTTGCGGGAAAAAGGGTCACATTGCCTCTTAACTTTAAAGACTCGACATGCACGTTAATGCGCTGCCACATCGTCGCCATAATATCTTCGTAGTGTTCCATTGTGACACTTTGTGCGACTGTTAATGCTATCACTTCCGCGCGTTCGGGTGTCATTTGATCGATGACGAGACGATTAAATTCAACTCTTGGCTTATCTTCCGGGCATTCTTGGACAACGTAATCATCCATTTCCGCTTGCCCAGACAGCGCGATATTCCACTTCTTTGAAAGCGCATCTATTTCTTTGTGCCTTTCTTCAGCCGGGATATTCCAAAAAGCAAGAGCCCCAAAGGCATAGGCAAAGACTCCTGAGTCTTTATTAATACTTCTATAAATCGCATCGTGAGGATCGGTTTTGGTGGGGACGGCGTGTAAGTCTCTGACGATATCTGACATCTTAAGGCTGCCCCTGAAGGCATAAGCCACGAACGTATGTTTCTCTTCCATCAGCCACCTAAACTCGTCGATGCCTCGACCCGATCTTGTTTTCTTGCTTTGCTCGTCTTCGGACGTTTGTCAGTCGAAAACTGATTTTTGAGGGGGGTTGGCAAAGACACATCTTGACTCGGTACGGGCAGCTCGCTTCCTTGTTGGGTGAAGTATTGGGCAACCAAAACCCCTGTTCCAAAGCCGACCACTGCTGTGAAGGCTAACACTGACCACTTGCTTGGCAACGCCATTTTTAGCTCCTTGTCTAGGCTCTATTTTTCGTAAGGATCGCTTTCCATTATCCAGAAATACAGGAGTTAATCAACTCTTCAGCTTGTCTTTTTTTTGAACACTTTCCAATTGGGGCGAATTACGATAGATTGACTCTGTTGACTGCGACTCAGGGCTCGTCTTATGAAACCTAAATTTTCAATCAAAAAGATACTGTCGATCTTTCTTGACGGCATAAGCGCCTTTCTTCTCGGCATTTATGCTCTGCTTTTAGGCCCTCTCGGGGTTTTACGCGGCCCACTCGTCCTTGAGAGGTTTTTCCTATACATCTGGGTGCTTGCCCCTATGGGAATGCTGTCACGCTCGATGCGGATGGTGATCGATTGGCGTATGGGTAATTTTGACGTCGCCATTTCTCTCGGTGAAGATTTAGCAAGCAAACTTGAGGAAGCTCTAGAACGCAATCAACGTTCACGCTCAAAAAGGCGTGTCCTCGAGGATCTCTTTACGCTTCTCACCCGCGCTTACATGCATGCTGGACACGTAGACGACGCAATGGTCGTAGTCTTGAGAGCTAAGAAAAAACTCGGTGTAGAGCGCCTACCTGGCCTCGCAGAACTTAACGCTAAAACAGCCCATCTTGTTCGCGCCGGCCTTGCGGCTGGTCGTCTTCTCGATGGCGGCGGAGTGGCGACCCTGTTCGTTAAGACCCCCAACCAGCATTCCGGCGAGGTCGGTTCAATAAACGACACCCCCCAGGAGAGACAGGGGGCGAGCGCCTTTTCTGACAAGGAAAAAAATGAAGATATCGATGGTGCCAAAATCATTCCCTTTCCCAATCCTCCGGAACCGAAACCCTAGTAAGAGAAGACCGTCTCAACCGGGATCCGAAGTTTTTTGAAAATAGTCCTTAATATCAACGGA
>CAZBDM010000648.1:1987-2732 GCA_964490675.1 uncultured Oligoflexales bacterium | reverse complement strand
GACTTTTGATTTCGATTCGACAAGCAATCGTCAGTATGCCGAGAAGATGGAAGGGGTGTGTTATTCGGGCGAGAAGAAGTACGAGTGTCTCACAACAATGTACGTCTATGATGAGCGTGGGATTCAGTATCACGCCGACGTGCGCGCAGGCAATACACATACGTCTGATAAGATCGCTAAAATCATTCATTCCATCGTCGGAAAGATTCCAAATGAGGGATCTTACGCGGCTGAGCAGTTTCACTTTCCGTGGCGCGAGAATCCTTATTCAAAAAAGATCCGTCTTTATGCAAGGGCAGATGCGGGCTATCACAACAACGAGTTTCAAAACGCTTGTTTTGCTAAGGGTATGGGATATGTCGTCCGCATGCGGGCTAATGTGCTCGAACCGCGAATCAAGCAGATTAAGAACTGGCGAAGTCCAAAGGGTAAAAACAACAAGACGTGTGGTCGCTCGCCGATAAGTTTTTACGATGGCCGTGAGTGTGAGATTGGCTCAACGGTTTACCAGACTTCTGAACTTGCCGGTACAGTGAGGATTGTGTGCATCAGAGCGAAGAAGCAAGGTCATTTGGGTATGGGGGATGAGGACTATGATACCTTTGCCTGGGCGACCAATATCGGCGAGCATGAGATGAGCGATGAAAAGATCGTTTATTTTTACCGGGCACGCGGCCACGCCGAGAACTTTATCAAAGAGGCCAAGAATGGTTTTGATCTTCATCACTACCCATGTCTTAAGCTC
>CAZBDM010000648.1:0-1977 GCA_964490675.1 uncultured Oligoflexales bacterium | reverse complement strand
CTGCATGCGGGTGCTCGCTTTAATTGACAATCCGAAGCGTCCTCACTTTTCCAAGGCTATTCGCAACAAACTGATCAAACTTCCCGGCCAGGTGGTGCGCTCCGGTCGTGAGGTTTGTATTCGTCTATCAACCGAAATTCATAGGAGGATCAGCCACTGGTTAAATCAACAGAACATCAAGCAGTTTGGATTAACATCTTCACTCAGTCCTTAACGGGAGGCTGCGCACGCTCTTTGACAAACGAAAAAGTGTTAACCAACTTTGCTATGGCCCCAAGGTCCAGCGGCAACCTATTGCCAAATCCGTGATGACCAAGGATTTGCAATGCCGTTTACTGCCCCGCGTCGTGGCGAGAGTAAAAGACAGACGCTAGAGATGAGCAAAGGATGAGCGATAAGAATTTTGGACACAAAAAAAGCCCATTAAAGTGATAAAAAAATCACCTCGATGGGCTTAGTGAAAAAATTTGAGAGCCTGGATTTCAGATTTGGGTTTAACTATTGTTCTTTCTCTTATTTCGTCGATGCTGAACAAACAAGATAGACCAAGCAGGGCTTGGTCTATCTTGTTTGTTAGGCTAGATTAGTTTGCAAGTTTTTCGAGTCAAAAGTGGAGAAAACTTGCAATATGAGTATCGAAAATCAGGCCAAAATTCTGGTTCAGCCGTCACTTTTTCAGACAGATATTTTCTCATTGCTCAACCAAGATCACCCTCTTTTGCGGCTTGGTAAAATCATCAACTGGCAGTCGTTCCAAAACAGCTTCAAGAAAAAATTTCGTGGTGGTCCCGGCGCTCCTCCACTTTCTGTAAGGCTCATGGTCGGTTTGCACTATCTCAAACACACTTACAATTTAAGTGATCAAGCCTTGCTTGATCGTTTTGTCGAGAATCCCTATTGGCAGCTCTTTTGTGGTCTCGGCGAGATGATCCACGAAGCCCCCTTAGACTCGTCTTCGATGACACGCTGGAGAAAGTACATGGGCAAGGCTGGTATGGAAAAAATGCTCCAAGAAACTCTATCGGCAGCGGAAAAACTCAAGGCAATCAAACCTTCTGATCTTGACGACATTCACGTCGACACGACTGTCCAAGAGAAAAACATCACCTTTCCAACTGATGCGAAGCTTATCTTCAAGGCGCGAGAGAATCTGGTCAAAGAAGCTAAGAAAGCAGGAATCGAGCTCAGGCAGTCGTATGTTCGCGTCGATAAAAAACTTCTCGCCAAGCATCAACGCTACAATCATGCTAAGCAGATGAAAAGAGCGAGAAGAGCTCTTAAGAGCATGCATACCCACCTTGGTCGGGTCATGCGTGACGTGAGGCGTAAGATCGAAAAAAACCCAGAGCTTGATAATGAAGCTATCCAGCACTGTTTAACTCAAGCGGCGACGATAAGACTTCAACAGAGGTCGAGCAAAAACAAGCTTTACAGCCTGCATGAGCCTCACACCGAGTGTATTAGCAAAGGCAAAGCTCACAAGCGTTATGAATTCGGGTGCAAGGTCAGCGTCGCAACAACAGCCAATAGAAACTGGGTCGTTGGCATCGACGCTCATCACGGCAACCCGTACGACGGTCATACTTTGCCGCAGGCAGCCGCTCAGTGCAAAAGGATCATTGGGAAACTCCCTAAGAACTTTTACTGCGATAAGGGTTACCGGGGCGCAAAAGTCGAGATCGATGGCGAGAAAAGTGAAGTCCACATCAGTGGGACGAGGCGTAGCAAAACTTCTAAGCAAATGAAAATTCTCAAATCTCACTCAGCCATAGAACCAAACATCGGCCACCTCAAATCAGACCACCGGATGTCTCGCAACCTTCTGAAAGGCAAAGATGGAGATCACTTCAACGCAATCCTTGCAGGATGCGGCAAAAATTTCTTGAAACTCCTCGCTGTCATCGCAGCGAGTGATGTTTTTTTGCGTCTTTTTTTACCCGCCTCACCTGAGGCGCAACTGTCGGTGCTGAAGTTTTT
>CAZBDM010000647.1:0-2748 GCA_964490675.1 uncultured Oligoflexales bacterium | reverse complement strand
GTAAGCGAATCATAAACCACCGCCTTACCCACGTCGGCTAAACAAGATAAATTCCTCTGCGTAAACATCACAGGAGGAGTTTATGAGATCTTACCGAAAACACGACTGGAAAACGATCATTGCAAACTGGCCGGAAAGCGGCCTGAGCATTGAAAAGTATTGCCAGCAACTCAATGTTCCGACGTCGGCTTTTTATAAATACCGCAAGCTTTACGCGATCAATAAAAATGAAGACGCCGAAAGTGGAAACAAGACCGAAGGTGAGCAGATAAACTTTATTGATGTCACTCCACAGGCTAGTTCTGCTGTAAGCCAGCATTTGTCTCCCACCCTCAAATTGACGACATCGAGTGGTGTAACGCTGGAGTTTTTTCTGTGAAAGACATCAGCTTTTTTAAAAAGATTTTTTTGGCTACGCAGCCTGTAGATTTTAGAAAGCAGGCCCACGGCCTTGCGCTTATTGTCAGTCATACTTTTGAGATGGATGCTTTGTCTGAAAAAAGTCTTTTTGTTTTTACTAACAAAAGAAAAACAGCCGTGAAACTTTTGTACTGGGATTTAACCGGATATGCGCTTTGGTGGAAAAGTCTTGAGAAGGATAAATTTAGCTGGCCAGAAGCTAGCGGCCAGAAAACGCTCGATCTTCAGGCAAAGGATCTTAAGTGGTTACTTGAAGGGGTCGATCTCTCTTCGGTAAAAAAGCATGAGAGGCTTTATTTAAAGTAGTTTTTTAATCTCGTTTCCATTAAATAGAATCCTATGGAAGCGACAGAAGACATCAAAAGCAAATACGGCGATTATACTAAAGAGCAATTTCTTGAGCTTGTCGCATCTATGCAGACAACTATTGACTATCTCAAGCATCAACTCTTCAGTAAAAAATCGGAAAGAAGGACTGCTGACCCAGAAGGAATGAAGTCTTTATTTGATGAAGCAGAACAGATTCTCGCTGAAAGCGAAGAAGACGATGATGAAGTAGAAAAAGATGACAACTCAAATGAATCGTCGGAAGAAGCGGAGAAGAAGAAAAAAAGAGGTAAAAGAAAACCGCTTCCAAAAAATTTGCCAAGAGAGCGTGTCGAGCATGATTTAAGCGAAGATGAGAAAGTTTGCTCGATCCACGGAACAGCACTTATCAGACTCGGTGAGCAATCAACAGAACAATTAGAAATTATTCCCGCGCAAATTAAAGTGATTGATCACGTCACTTTTACTTATAAATGTCCGTGCTGCTCAGAAGAGGGTGAGAAGGAAAATATTATTAAGTCAACGTCAGAGCCTAGTCCGATAGCTAAGAGCTTTGCTGGGCCAGGTCTTTTGTCTTATATCGCGACTTCAAAATACTGTGATGCTCTACCTCTATATCGTCTAGAAAAAATACTCGCCCGATACGGTATTGAAATCAGCCGGACAACGATGGCGAGATGGATCATCCAGTGTGCTGGACTCGTAGTCCCTCTGATTAATCTTATGCGAGAAGATCTCCTTGGGAGAAAAGTGCTCGGCTGTGATGAAACTCCCGTACAGGTTTTAGATGAGCCACAAAGAAAGCCAGAACAAATGAGCTTTATGTGGGTGATGACAAGCCTTGAAGGAGCGCCGATTATTCTCTTCAAATATGATACCGGAAGAAGCGCTAAGACCGCTCGTGATCTTCTGGGAGAATTTAGTGGCACAGTCGTGTGCGATGGTCTTAAGTCTTATGATTCCTTTGCTCGCTCATCTGATGTGACACTGGCTGGATGCATGGCGCATGTGAGAAGAAAATTTTATCAAGCAGAAAAGGCGATAAAAAAGGCTGCTCCCAAGACAAAACCTAAAACAGCAGTGCCCTTAGATCTGATAAGAAAACTTTATAGAATTGAAGAGTTTTTAAAAGGCCAGCCTCCTGATGTAGTCCTCGCTCAAAGGCAAGAGCTGTCAAAGCCATTGATGGATCAGCTCAAAGAATGGCTTGATTTGGAGGTCACTAGAAACTTGCCTAAATCACTGATCGGCAAAGCCATCGCTTACGCCCTTGATCAGTGGTCAAAAATGCAGGTTTTCCTAGAAAACCCGCTCGTGCCTATCGATAATAACCCGACAGAACGCTGCATCCGGCCTTTTGTCATCGGTAGAGGCAACTGGATGTTTTCTCAGTCACAAGCGGGAGCAGAGGCTAGCGCGAATCTTTACTCACTCATAGAGTCTGCTAAAGCCAACGGCATCGAGCCTTATGATTATCTGATGCTAATTTTCAAAGAGCTGCCAAAGGCGACAGAAATCGCACAATTTGAAAAGCTATTGCCTCACAAAATCAAAGATCACTTCAATCTTAAGGCTTAAATCAAGCCGAAATGAAAACTCCTCATCTAAGGCTAATCATGTCGGCAGCATGAAGCTAATGCGACTCCGGTTTAAAAATATCAAGAGATGTTTAGGGCTGGAAGACGGCTATTCGTGGGGCGTTTACAATACATTCAATAAGATGGGACACATACGCTGTCTAAAATATCGACACACACCTGAAGGATGTGTTTACGATCTAGTCAAAACATACGCAGAAGAAATAAAAGAACGTTTGAAATCAACTCTTCACAAAACACATCAGCATCATAGGCGGCATGGCAATCAAAATGGGTGCCTCTTCATCCTGGCTCGCGTCTTTAAGATGGACATCAAGAATTATGAAAATTGCAGTGAAGACATCAAAGCCGCTACAGCCATCACCTCTCCGGAAAGTCGGTCGCAAATTAGCCTACAGGGTTT
>CAZBDM010000646.1:0-2749 GCA_964490675.1 uncultured Oligoflexales bacterium | reverse complement strand
CATTCTTGAAAAGGGTGGAAAAGTTGTTGCTCACGATCCACAAGGGCAAGAAAACTTCTCCAAACTAATGGGCGATCAAAAGGGTCTTGAATATTGCAAAGAGTCTTACGATGCGCTCAAAGACGCTAGCGCTCTCGTTCTTGTTACCGAATGGAGTGAGTATAAAAGACCGAATTGGCAAAAAGTCAGTAAGCTTATGAAAGAAAAAGTCGTGTTTGATTTCAGAAATCAGTACCGCTTCTCTTTCTTGAAGGAAAACGGATTTCACTACGAATGTATCGGAAGACCTGATTCAACCCAAGCCTGATTGATCAATGCCTATTTGCCTCAACTATCTTGAGGCTGTCTACTTCATGGAAATTCACCGCCTAAAACATGTTTTTAGGCGCTCTTTTTTCTACTCAACTGAATCAATAAAAATGGAGACTCCTCGTGTATTTAGCAGTAGATATTGGCGGCACCAAAGTCAGAGTTGCGCTGGTTTCTGATGACTTACAAGTAAGTCACGCAAAGCGCTACCAAAGCGATGAATTCGATGGGCTGGAAAAAATTCTCGAGGATTATCTTGACCTTCACAAGGTCGCTATAAAAGCGATTAGTATCGGTGTTGCTGGTCCTGTGGTTAACGGTCAGGTACGTCTTACCAATCTTGATTGGTTGCTTGATCAGATCGAACTTTCAAAAAATTTGAACGGCAAACCTGTCTATTTATTGAACGACCTCGAAGCATTCGGCTGGGGAATTTCAAAACTTGATGATAAGGCTTTCCGCGTTCTCAACAAAGGTCACAATAAGTTAGGAAATCAGGCTCTTATTGCTGCTGGTACCGGACTTGGGGAATCTGTTCTTGTTTTTGATGGCCGGCACCATAGGCCGTTTCCTTCGGAGGGAAGTCATGCCGATTTTGGACCACCTGAAAAGCAAGATGCTGATTTTAGTCGATGGTTGTTCAACCACTACGATCACGTCAGCTGGGAAAGGGTGGTTTCTGGAAGCTTTGGATTTCGTAATCTTTACTTATATCTCAAACAAACCGATCAATATCAAAAAGATCCTGACCTCGATGGCAAGGTGGATGCTTCAGACTTTGGGCGTTTTATTATGGAAGCTGCCGATATGGGGTCAAAGATAGCCGAACAGGTCATGCTGAGGTTTTGTCGTTATTACGGAGCAGAAGCTGGTAATCTCGCTCTTAAATCAATGGCAATTGGTGGGGTTTACGTGGCAGGAGGGATCGCTCCAAAGATCCTCAAGTGGCTTGAAAAGGGGACCTTTGTTGAGGGTTTTGTCGAGAAAGGACGCTTTAAAGGGCTTCTTAAAGAAGTGCCGGTAAAAGTAGTTGTTGATGATGATTGTGCACTTAAGGGAGCGGCAAACTACGCTCTTCAACAGTTAGGTTAAGGTGAAATATTATGAGAGTCTTAATTCTCGGACTTGGAAACATGGGTAGTGCTTTAGCGAAAGGCTTGATGAACTTCGATGAAAGTCATCAGATCACTTTAAGTCTTGTCGATCCTCATCCAGAGAAACAGAAAGAGTTCAAAGACCTTTATGACCAAGAAGTTTGCCAAAATATCGAAGAAGCTAATCTTGATGTCGACGTTATTGTCTTGGCGGTTAAACCACAGGATCTCAAACCGATCGTTAAACAAACAGCAAAAAAGCTGAACCCTAATACTCTGATCATCACTATCCTTGCCGGTATTACGGTAGAAGATATTAGCCAGCTATTTTCCTTTCAAGGTCCTGTAGTGAGAGCCATGCCAAACATTGCAGCGACGGTTGGTCACGCGATTACGGTGCTTTGTCATAACCAAGAGTGCAGTGATTTTCATCGTAAACAGGCGGAAAAGATCTTTAACACAGTTGGTGATACAGATTGGGCAAAAGAATCATTGCTCGATGCGGTGACTGGCCTTTCAGGAAGCGGACCAGCTTACATCTATATGGTCATTGAAGCTTTGACCGATGGTGGCGTTAAGATGGGACTTCCGAGGCCTCTTGCCCTTAAGCTTGCCACTCAAACAGTTATTGGTGCAGGTCAACTTGTTAAAGAAACCGGTCTTCACCCAGCGGTGTTGCGCGATCGTGTAACGACCCCTGGGGGAACAACGATAAGTGCGATTCACGAACTGGAAGCGCATGGGTTGCGCTCGATGTTAATCAGTGCGGTTGTCACCGCAGCTGAGAAGTCAAAGGGATTAAGAGCAAAAAGTCAGAGTTAATCATGCAGGATATAACTCCAGCTAAAACCCTTAAGGTGTTGTCTTATAATATTCATAAAGGTTTTAGCTTCGCCAACATCAAATATCTCCTCGATGAGATTAGAGCAGCGATCAGGCTCGTCGATGCCGACCTCGTCTATCTTCAGGAGGTCTGCGGACGGCATAGCCGTTCTGAAGAGAAGGCCTTAGCTTCGCAATTTGAATATCTTGCCGATACGGTTTGGGATCATTACGCTTATGGTCAAAACTCTGCTTATCATTCCGGTGATCACGGCAACGCTATTCTCAGTAAATATCCTATAATCAAGCATGAAAATATTGATCTTTCGATCCGCGGGATTTCTCAAAGGGGTATTCTGCATAGCACTATTGATTATAAGGACTCCGATCAGCCGCAAAGATCTTTTCCCATTCACGCGATGTGCGTGCATCTAGGGCTTTTTGAACTCGAGCGCCGAGGTCAACTTAAAATCATATGTGACCGGATCCGTAGCAGTGTCCCTGACAATGAAGCTCTCGTTATA
>CAZBDM010000645.1:0-2752 GCA_964490675.1 uncultured Oligoflexales bacterium | reverse complement strand
CATCATGATGTCAAAATCGTATATATCTTCGACGAGTGCACGCGTTTTTAGCGAATGTTGTTTGGCGGATTGAAAGTAGGTGGAAACTCTGTTTTTTAGGTTTTTAGCCTTACCGACATAAATGACTGTTCCTTTTTCGTCTTTCATCAAATAGACGCCAGGGTCGGCGGGGAGGTTCTTCAGTTTTTCTTTGATGTGATCTTTCATCTTAGCTCTGCGCTGGGGTTTCCATCAGTTGAAGCATAATATCGGAAAGCTCTTTGATTTCATCGCGCAGCACCGCTGCTTTTTCAAACTCCATTTCAGAGGCAAGTTTTTTCATGTCTTTGGTTTTTCTTTTGATGACTTTGTTGATCTCTCCAACCTTTTCTATACCGAGTTCTTTGAGTCTTTCTGCAGCGGGAATTTTGATTTCTTGTTCGTCTGTGGTCAGGCCGTAAATCGAGCGGAGATCTTCCGGAAGAGCTTTGATGACCGTCTTGGGTTCGATGTTGTGTTCTTTGTTATATGCAACTTGTTTTGAACGGCGCCGATCGGTTTCGTCGATAGCTTGTCTCATGGAGTCGGTGATCTTATCGGCGTAGAAGATCACTTTAGCCTCTGAATTGCGAGCGGCACGGCCGACGATTTGAATCAGTGAAGAGCGTGACCTCAGAAATCCTTCCTTATCTGCATCCATGACGGCAACAAGCTTGACCTCTGGAAGGTCGAGACCTTCTCTGAGTAAGTTAATGCCAACGAGAACATCATATTCACCTTTTCTGAGATCTCTAAGCAGTTCGACCCTTTCGATGGAATCAATATCGCTATGCAGGTAACGTATATTGATACCCATGTCTTTGTAATAGTCGGTTAGATCTTCGGCCATTCGTTTCGTTAGAGTTGTCACTAGAACGCGACCAGTCGCGGTTGTTTTTTTTATCTCGCCAAGCAGGTCATCAACTTGTTCTTTAGCGGGTTTCACGGTGATCTCAGGGTCGATGAGACCAGTGGGTCGGATGATTTGCTCCGTTACTTTTTCTTCAGAGATTTTTAGTTCGTACGGTCCTGGCGTGGCTGATACGTAGACAATTTGTGGGGTACGCTCTTGAAACTCATCGAAGTTAAGGGGTCGGTTATCGAGCGCCGAAGGGAGGCGAAAGCCGAAGTCGACCAACACCTGTTTGCGAGCGCGATCACCCCGGTACATTCCTCCGACTTGTGGAACGGTGATGTGAGACTCATCGATGAAAGTCAGATAATCATCAGCAAAGTAATCAAGAAGAGTGGGTGGTGGCTCGCCTGGTTTCTTACCTGTCAGGTAACGAGAGTAGTTTTCGATGCCCGGGCAAAAACCTAACTGTTCAATTGTTTCAATGTCTTGCATTGTTCTTTGTTCGAGTCTCTGGTATTCGACTAACTTGTTTTGAGATTTAAATTCTCTTAACCGCTCGCCAAGGTCCTTAAGAATTTCCCTAACAACGTGTTTGATATCGCGTCGATCGGTAACGTAGTGACTGTTGGGGTAGATAGAAATACGATCGACCTTGCGCAGAGCTTTACCCGTAAGAGTGTCAATGATCGCAATGTCTTCGATTTCATCGCCAAAAAAATCAATGCGGATCGCTTCGTCGGACTGGTGAGCCGGTTGAACGTCAACGGTATCACCACGAACCCGGAAGTGGCCGCGTAGTAAGCTACGATCGTTGCGTGAGTACTGAATATCGATCAAACTGCGTAACAACTCATCGCGAGACAACTCTTGTCCAACGTCGAGAGCGACCATCAGATTTGCGTAGCTGTCCGGTGAGCCAAGGCCGTAAATACAGCTCACTGATGCAACGATAATGACGTTGCGGCTTTCAAAAAGGGAAAGAGTCGCCGCGTGGCGCATTTTATCGATGTCTTCGTTAATAGAAGAATCTTTAGCAATATAGGTGTCTGTCGTAGGGACGTAGGCTTCGGGCTGATAGTAGTCGTAGTAGCTGATGAAAAATCCAACATGGTCATTAGGAAACAACGATTTAAACTCTGTAAACAACTGAGCTGCAAGGGTTTTGTTGGGAGCCATGATCAAAGCCGGTCGGTTAAGACGGGATATGATATTGGCCATTGTAAAGGTCTTTCCTGAACCGGTCACACCGAGAAGAACGTGATGGGGATCGCCGTGAGAGATTGACTGGCAGATCTTTTCGATCGCTTGCCCTTGGTCTCCTTGCGGCGTCATGTCAGATCGTAACGAAAAAATACTGCTCATAACGTACTCAATGAAAGTCTTTTGGATCAGTCACAGTCTGACATCAAAGCATACACAGACCATTTTGCAAAAATCTTTTGAGAAAAAAAATAACTGCAATGATTTAAAAAATGATGCAAAACATTTGGAGTGATTCGAAACTTATGCTAAATGGATACTATCACTGACTGAACCGATCGACAAAGATTGCTTCGCATTCTTTCCACGATCGACGAACCCCTTCATTGGAGGCTGCTTTGCAACTGGCACGTGTGCTTTTGCTTGTCCTGGCTACTACAGCGATCTCAACGACAGCTTATTCTTGGTGGATGTGGACCCCTGGGGACACAGTAGACGATTCAGTTAAGTCAAAAATCGGAGTCGGCTATCACCCCGATCAACCGATTCCTTATAGCCACAAGCTCCACGCCGGTGACTACAAGATGGACTGCGAGTACTGTCACTCGAGCGTCCGCAGGTCGGCTGTTGCTGGTATTCCACCGACGAACACTTGCATGGGTTGCCATAAGTTCGTCG
>CAZBDM010000644.1:1680-2757 GCA_964490675.1 uncultured Oligoflexales bacterium | reverse complement strand
GCCGTCCATGGAAATTCAAAGGTTTTAAGAAATATTTTCTTATTAGCATACTACGATACGGAAACGTCCCGTTATCGCACTCTAGACTTTGAGGCTGTCGATCTGTTGCGCGAAAGAAGACAACAACTGCGCCTAAAAGTTGTGACTGTTCGTGATGGTAAGCCGGCTCAGATTATTGGTGAGGCAGAACTTGATTTTCAACGCAGAACCATAGACCAAGAGCAAGAGGCTGCCCTACCCTGGATCAGAAGGTTCCTCATCTGCCTCGATGCAGGTGAGAGTGAAGAGCAGCACTATAGTCAATCGTGTCGCTTGATGCCTAAAAGTATGTACAATAAGAGTCGAAACACACTCGCAGAACTGAATAGGATCGAGATGAGAAAAGATGGAAATGCTAGTCGTTTTCATATCGATCTTGAACTTTCATTTTCTACAAAGCCTCCAGCAGTAGTCTCAAGTCTGCCCATGGGTACATTGAAAGGCTTGCAAAGCTATGAAAATCACATTGACTTTGCGAAGCTTGACGGGTCATCTCTTTACGATCAACCCAACGTTAGCTTAACCCAACAAATTTTAGATTTTTTCTCTAGTCGCTTCGCTGGTATCGATATTCCGTTTGAGGAGATAAAACCGCCATTTCTTCCTCGACCATCGCAAGAAGATACTGTCGCTGTAGCGGACCGTGAATCCTATGACCGAGAGCTGCAAAGAACCATCGATCGTGCATTGGAACTAAATGGCTTATCTCTTGAAGACTTTGAGAAACAGTACAAGGACAATCATAGTGCCATCTACCAACTTGCAGCCTGGATCGTAGGAGCGTCAAAAGCTAATCATAATGAAACAACTCTTCGGGACAGATTTTTTGATTGTGCCGAAAAGATTCGCAACGTTCCTCGCTTTATCGATGCATGTACACACTCTGATATAAAAACAGCAGATGCGGCCAAATGTGTGGAGAATCCTGACCTGTCAGTTGAGGAAACCATCGACTGTATCTACCAAGTTAATTAAACAATCACCGTTGCTTAAGGAGTTGATATCGTGAAAAGGTTTTTAACATTGACATGGATGCTA
>CAZBDM010000644.1:0-1670 GCA_964490675.1 uncultured Oligoflexales bacterium | reverse complement strand
ACCTCCAAGCCATTCAATCGGGAATCATCGAACTTCCGGAAGGAAAGGCCATTTACAGGGCTGCCATTCATGGTGAAACAGGCAAGTATATCTTTTACCTATGTGATCCGGAACAAAACGAAGGTATCAAGGAAGGTTTAAAAGCTGAACGTACTCTGAAAAACGGTACTTTTGATTGTCATAGATTTAAACCTGACATGTATCCTACGGTTGCACTAGAAGGACAAGCTGAAGTGAGAACAGTCCTGGTCAACGCCATAGAGGATCTCTTGAAAACCAAGCCTGGCAGGAATCAGTTTCCAAAAGATGGAATCAGTTTAGATGGGTGGGAGTTATTCATTAGATATCCAATGCCATCACAGGCTGAGGAACGACTGGCTCAGATGGTTGCCCTAAGCGACGATCTCGAGCACCAATTGGAGGTAACTAATGCCCAATGGCTGAAAATCGAGGCTGCCATTGAAAACTTGCAAGAAAGTCTTGAAATTGAAAGATCGCCATCTGTTGATACTAGCAGTATCGCACGCCTCAAAGACGGCAGTATCGAGGAGTTAAAGGCTGAAGCTGAGGCAACTAAAATGAAAATGGAGCAATATAGAGTCGATCTTGAAGCCATAAGAGTACAGCTGGAAGAGGAAAAAGGAGACCTATCCCCAGAAGATTTCAAGAAGCTAGCTCAACAGTTCACAGTCTACTTGCGAGATTTCTTTGACAAGATCATTGATGCGACTTTGGTCTACAACATAACCCCAGAAACGCACCCGAATATCAGCTTCATCCTGCAAAAGGTCTACCACCAAGGAGCCAAGGAAGGCAAAATCTTGCAAGAAAGCGCAGGACCTTGCCAAGGTTTACCAGGCGGAGATTGGCTCTACTTTGATGCAAACAAACATAAAACTGCCGCCCAATCGTTTTGTATCCAGAAATATGAAGCTCATGTCGTAGAGACACAGGCATTTTCTTTACCTAACAAAAAACCAACAACAGACATAACTAAGGCCGACGCACAGCTTTATTGTCGAGACATAGGCGCAAAACTACCTACGATATATCATAACTCTGTCATAGCCGAAGCCATCGCTGATGATTACAGAAACTGGGGTCTTCCTTCAGATCTCCAACCTAAAAATTTAGACCTTGATATGGTTAAACACAATCCCCAATTGATGTTAAACATAGGACCATCTGCTAAGGGTATCGACAATTTAGGCAAACATCCTAAAGAGGAAGAAAAAGCGGCTTGGCGTCATGATAAGCGAACCCATTATATGCAAAACCAAATGATATGGGACGTATCTGGTGGTGTTAAAGAATTAATTGATGCTACACATTCATTTCAGGTTCATATTTTAGAGAGTAGGAGTTACTCATACCCAAAAAAGGATTTAGAAAAATTTAGTCCACCGCGGGATTTTTTATACCGTACAGGACCTTTCGAGGGTGGATTTGGCAATCTTACCAGAGAATCTGGATATCTATATCGTACAATTGTTCGTGGAGGAAGCGCACAAAGCCAACCACGGTTCCGAGGAGTTTTCGCTACTGAATTATACAAATCCTACTCGCACTCCGATTCAGATATAGGCTTCCGCTGCGTCGTAGATTTATAAGCTTTACTAAAGCGGGAGGGGAGCGCAGCTCCCCTCAAAGCGAATGACTTTACAGTTATA
>CAZBDM010000643.1:0-2761 GCA_964490675.1 uncultured Oligoflexales bacterium | reverse complement strand
TGTAAGTACCCGCCTTAAAGAGATTTGCAATATTCTCTTCAGCTTTGAGAGGTTCACCGGAACGAGTAAGCACCAGCGCATCACCAGCTTCGCTGCGACTAAAGAAGTCACCCTCGGTTTTGAATAATTTGATTGAAGAACCATCCCTAACGACGTTGGTGACAGCCGGCACAGGATTGCTAAAGTTAAAGTTCTCGAAAAAGGAACGAAAGATTGTACTTTCGGGACGAGTCAGTCCCATTTTTTCGACCGCAACGGTAACCTTTTGTTGAGAGAACTTACCGAGTTGGTAAGTGCCTTGACCTTTGCTTTTAAGCGAAACTTTTTTATCTTCCGTTATTGTCACATCGCTGAGTGGTAGAAGTCCTATTTTACCTTCGTGCTCGACCCCTTTAAGGAAGTAAAACACCGCGTAATTGGCTTTTTCCTGTTCTTTGATCTCTTCAGTTGGAGTCAAAATAATGTCTATGTCTTTAAATTTCTCAGGTTGATCTGAAAAGATTCTCAACTTGACTGAATTTGATTGATGAGTCACACCAGGGTTTGATTGGTCGGTAAGGTATGCTGCGGTCGTATCATTGGCAATGACTGAACCTTCATAAACCTCAACATTATTTTTTTCTTCTTGAAGATGATCTGGAATGTAGACCTTAGGGCTATCATCCTCAGAAGAAGATTGATTGACTTCGTAAGAGCCCTTATCGCTAGACTTAGACTCTTCTTGTTTTTGACTAAAGCCAGCATCAACATTTTGATTACAACTTAGGATGGGTACAGTAAGGAACCCTAACAACAAAGAACAATTGAACCACCGCATGAACAAGCTTACCCCCGCGTTTTCATTTTTGTAAGTTAACTAACGGAATTTTCTTATTTTTTCTGGACAAACAATTTATTGTGCAGATATCAGCCAACAATTACAGGACGTTAAAAGAAAATCTTATGATCTAATTAGCTGTGAAAGATTTGCAGTGAGGCGATTTGACTGATTGAAGAGGATCCCGCAACGTAGAAGAAGCACCTTCACTTTTTTGTCTTGCGCGGGTGTCGAGTGAAGGTGCTGTTAATCGAGAAAGGTAGACTAAGCTTGTGATTCCCTATTGTCTGATGTCTACCTTTCTGCGCGAGTCGAGAGTGGGGGCAGAAGAGTTTAACTCTCTTCTGCAACTTCGAGGTTTAAAGAGATGGTTTCGGTGCGATTTTCCTTAACAACAACGATACCTTTTTCACCGTATCGATAGTAGATTGCGCCAGGTTCTTCGCTATCCCAATAACCATTTTCAGAAGGATCAAGGAATACTTGAATAAAGTAACGTCCCTCCGGGAGGTCTGGTGTAATAAACTCATATTGGCCAAGTCTTCCGACGACGAGAAAGTTTTCGCTCGGGATTTCAAAGCGATGAATCGGGTTATAAGCAAAGTCTTCGCCATCAAACAACTGGATCATAACTTTACGATCAAGTGGGACATCAAACCCTTCAGAGATATCGAGCTTAAATCGAATCCGTGCATTGGTTGGCTCTTCAAATCCGGGTCGTTTTAAAAGTTGATCCAGGTAAATATTTACGGGTTGCTGGGCTCTTTGATAGCTACCGGTTTCGACAACGACTTTGGTTAAATCAGAAAGCGCACCAAAAACACCTAACGGCCGGTCTGTGATCACTTCCATTCCTTGATACTGATAAGGGAGAGCTGGGTTTTCTTGATGATCAATATAAGCTCTGAAGTAATATTCGCCGGGCTTTAAGAACAAGACTTCATCTTGGTGTTTGCCGGGACGCGATGCATCAAAGTTTGTCATGATAAGAGACGACTTTGGTGAACCGCTGAAATGAGGGTTATCAAAGGCCTCAACAATAACTTTTTGACCATCACCTAAATCTTCAGAAAGCATGTAGTGGACGTTTACACTTAATGCCTGACACTCGCCACTTTCACAATTGGTATGCCATTCATTCTCATCGTCTTCGTAACAAAGGAGAGTCTCAACATCGTGGTAAGGATCCGAATAATGATCACAGGAACCAACTTTCGCGTTCCATGGCGATGGAAGAATATAGTAATTGTCACGGTATGAGGTATCGGTGCCTTTTGAAGCATAATAGCCTGAGTCTTCCTTGTCTTCCTGCACCTCAACCACACAAGCTGTCATCACCATACTGTAGATAGGCAACATAATTAAAAGTTTTGAAAAATTCATCTTCTTCCTCCCAATGAGTAAAATGTCTATAAAGAATTCACCCTAGAACTAGAGCAGCATCCATGCCACTTTTTAACTCATTGTTTTTATTGGACAAACATCAACCAAGCAAAAAAACTTGCCAAACTTGGCAAAAACAAAACCTCTGATATCCCAAGAGATTTTATTTACTAATGTATTTTTAGATAGTTAGCTTGCTGTTCTAAAGGACACGGACAGACTCTGCAATGTCAGAATTGGCACGCAAAGAGGAGCTATCTAACTTTAGTTGAGATTCCACCGATAGATAAAAAGATCGTTAACATAATAAATTAGAGACGGTTTGGTGTCTGATAAGCCATCTAAAAAATTCCAACTCAGCGGCCTCGCTTCTCTGCTTTGCGAACGCGTTAGCGAAGGTGTCATTATTTTCAATGACGCAAAGCAAGAGGTTTTCAAAAACTGCGCCGCAAAGAAAATGCTAGAAGGCTATAAGATCGAAAACCTTTTTCACGCAAACGATAACGATCAGCTTTATATTGACAATATTCTTGTCAAAGAATCTTCTCACCCTTTTACTAT
>CAZBDM010000642.1:715-2776 GCA_964490675.1 uncultured Oligoflexales bacterium | reverse complement strand
AACCATTTATCCGGGTCTACGGTATGAGACTTTGTTCTGAGTGAGCCATCGATATAAGCATTACCCACAACACCATAAACAACAACGGTTTCGATACCCTCGCGGTGCAGAAGATAATCGGCCGTTTGACCAATACCGTCACGATCTTCTTCGCGAACAAAACCTACACCAGAAAAGAGGTAGGTTTCACGGATATCTTTATGCTGAAGCGCGACTTGGGTGAGGTCCATTGTCTTTGCAGAAATCGCTTGTCGAGAGATCAGTGTTAACAGATCTTTATCCATGATGTCTGCAAGGAACTCACTTGCCTTATAGTCAAGAGATGTTGCATTAACAAAGTTGTCGGTATCGGATCTTATACCGTGCATTAATGCTGTTGCGATCTTTGTTTCGTGACTATTATCGCCTTTAAACCTTCTCGGCCAATAACTTAGGTATTCCGCATAAACAGCAGACGTAGAGCCTGCTGTTTCCCTTATATCAACAAAATCCGCTTCAACAGTACCGAGTGATTTGTGATGGTCGACAAAGCAAAGAAGACGACAGTGTTCTTCAACTTCGATTGGCAATTCCGGACTTTGTGAATCGTTAACAGCGTAAAAGTCAAAACCTTCAGTAGTGTGTTTTGTCGTCCACTGCTCTAAGTCAAGGTCGAGTTTTTTAACTAGGGCTCTGTTTTCGTAATGTGAAATCTCTTCAAAATAGACGATATGCGATTCGATGTCATGAGTACTTGCAAGCCACTGAAGCGCTAATGCGGAACCAATATTATCGGGATCAGGGTAACCCTTCATACAGATCAGAAGTCTTTTGCCGCTGGCTTTTTTCAGAGCTTCGTTTAATTCAGCAGTTTTCTGTGAAGAAACTTTTTCATGTTGGCTAACTTCGTCCCCATTACTCACTTGAACAGGAAAACGGTTGTCGTAAACGGGCGATTGCTGTTGCACAGAGATCGATGGAGGAGTCTTGCGGACGGCATCACCATTTTTCAATTGATCTGAAGCACGTGTCGAAGCTTTAACGACAGCACGAGCTTTTTTTACAATCTTTTTTGCCAATGACCGACTCCCTTTTTTATTCACACAATTAAGTACGCTATCGGTACTCTGGGATCTCTGATTAACAATATCACGTAAGCAAAATCAACTCAAAACTGGTAGTCTAAGAACACCTGAAAACCCTTAAAAAACCTTAAGATTGTAAGGACTCAGAGACTGCATTCAGCTATTTCAAAACCTCTCTATTTTTTATGCGGGTTTCCCAAAAGATCAATTTACACAGCAAATTTAGAGGTTTAAAAAAACCCACAGACCGCATCACAGATCTCTTTAACAGCCTGTATTCATTAAATTAAATTACCTTATCATTTGAGTTTTTTAATCACACCGTCGATCATCATGAGAACCCCTCCACCAAGCACACCGAGCAGACTTATTTGAAAGCCAAAAACGACCCAATAGTCGGGTTCCGCATTTAACAAAAGTTTTACTAACCAAAAATTTCCAAAGATTACCAAAGCAATAAAACTTACGGCTGTGAGTCTTTTAGGAAGCGAGTATTTACTTTTTTGAAGATCCAGAGCCTTCGCCTTCAATTGAAAGTTGCATACTGATAAGACAGCGGCTATGGTTAACAGATTTTTTAACGCTAGGCAAACTTTACCGCTTATTCCCCCTTAATCCCTAGGAGAAGCCCTTAATGCTCAAATTATTTACCGTCATTTTGTCTGTCAGCCTAACCTCGTCTCTCTATGCCAACATTAAAATTGGACAGCTGCCACCTCACGTAGTTTTACAAGGAGAGGAAGGTAGCAAAGTAGATGGAAAGCCATTCGACACTAAAGAAATCAAAGGAAAGGTATTCAGTCTATTTTATGTCGATCCAGATCAAAAAGACGATAACCCTGATCTTGAAAAAGCTTTAAAGGAAGCAAATTTTGACAAAGCGAAATATGGATCAATCGCTGTCATTAATCTTGCGGCTACATGGAAACCAAATTTTGTTATCGAATCAATTTTGGAAGGAAAGCAGAAAGATTACCCTGACACAATTTATGTTAAA
>CAZBDM010000642.1:0-705 GCA_964490675.1 uncultured Oligoflexales bacterium | reverse complement strand
TCTTTCTTTGTTAAAAATTGGAATTTGACTGATAATGCTTACGTTGTGATGCTATTTGATCGCGAAGGTAAATGTCTTTATAGAAAGGCTGGAAAGCTTGACGATGAAGAGATTAAATCCTACATAAAGCTTATTAGTGATCATATCGAATAAAAAAAATCTTAGCCATCCGTGCCGGTTTTTTTGCCACCAAATAGGCTGCCAAGAATTCGAAAAATTCCAATGGAGAACGCGACACCTGCGCTCAGAATCGTTGTTAAAAGCCCCCAAAAGGCAGCCACTGGCAAAACAGCTAAACCAATGACTCTTTCCACCATAGTAGTTTTTGTAGCATCGGAAGTTTTTCTAAAGCGAGCAAAATAAAGATCCTTAGTGATGCCTTTTTCTTCGGCCAATGTCTTTTGTCTTTTTTCTTTTAAACGATCATTTTGAACGACCACTTGTGACATCGAAAAACCCTCGCAAGTCTGACTCGGTTAAGCTTCATGTTTACCACAGCTAGGCATTTTGGAAAACGCTAAACACACCAAAATCTGAGCATCAGAAGACTACTGAAATGACTATGATTAAGTGAACCTTGATGATAATCTCAGACCATGAGTGATGTAATTTATGCAATTATTTTAGGGATTATCCAAGGACTCACAGAGTTTTTGCCCGTCTCGAGTTCAGGGCATTTGGTCGTCGTCTCCTGGTTCATGGATG
>CAZBDM010000641.1:0-2784 GCA_964490675.1 uncultured Oligoflexales bacterium | reverse complement strand
AGTACTATGCATTTCTGCCCCTAAACTGGCGTCAATGCCTCCGAACAAGCCCTAGGTAAGCTTTGACATCATAATCACTCAGAGAATATTCGGCTTCGTCACTGCGACAACCAATAACTTCGATGTCGTCTGATTCCTGATTATCGGTCCTTCGAGGAGTTTGATCCTCTTGATGAGGACCACATGTTACGGTCAGGTATGCTCCCGTAATTTCCTGAGGTCTATCGGCAGACAAGGTATCTACGTTTTCGTCTTCCTCGATGTTATCTTGCTGAGCATCGGAACTTTGTTCGGAAACGATTGAAGAGGTTTTGCCATCGTCATTGGAAGTCTTAGAAGACGAGGATTCAAACATCGCAGACGAGCTGCAAGCGACATTTAAAATCGTTGCCAACGGCAATAAAAAAAATCTGTGCATGAATACCCCTAATTGCAACAAAACCTTTCAATCGTTATCGGCGACTTCGCTATGATATTAAGATCTTCTGTTTTTTGACAACATTTCAGTGGTTTACCAAGCAAAAAGTTTGATACTTTAAACTAAACTGCAACAAAAATAGTTCACTTTTTATGGCATGTAATAAGGAAGTGATAGATACGTGATTCGAGGAGAGGATGGGGTTTTTTAGTAGCGACCATGAGACTTAGTGACTTAAGAGCAAAAGGATTCCGAAAGAGGTTAACTTCTAGATTTGGATGAGATCGTAAAGTATTGACCAAAGCTAAAGCTTCGATAGCCTCAAGACAGGCAACAATCATCGTCGAATCTGAAGCAAGCTTGTCAACAAGATGATCAAAGATCATCGTCGACTCTGGGGAGATTCTTTCGAACTGGAAGTCGGCGTCTCGCGCTCCCTGTCCAAGTTGCGCTACGATCTGACGATAACGCTCCTAAGAAATGACAAACGGGTGAAAAAAAAGAATACCGTCAACTTCATCTTTAGGAATTTCATTTTCTTTCAAAAGATCGACTTGCGAGGCCTTGACATTGTGTAACGATCTTTCAGCGATAAGCTTTTTAGTGTCCTCGACATATTCTTCTTTAATATCCATACAGGTGAATTGGCAGTTCTTAAACTTGGATGCAAACCAAGGTATCTCCATACTTCTTCCACTACCAGGAACCCAAATATGCTTGCACTTAGCAAGTCTCTCAATAAACGAATCAAAGACAAGTGCAAAGTGTTTCTCAAAGCTCTCGTTACTGCGCAATTTAAGAAATAAGGTTTCCCAAGACTTGACGACTTCTATGAGTTTTTCTTTGTGATCGCGAAGCCTTTGATCAGAAAGCAAAGAACTCAATAACCGACTGACAGGAGCCTCGATTTCTTTGAGCTTTAGATTTTTTTTATTTTGGTAGGATTCTAAAAGCCCTTTCAGTCGAGCAACGTCGTCAAGGCGTAAATCTACCAACTCTGGCTTTTGATCAAAAAAACCCAACCAAAGTTCTATGTAGGTTTTACTGATTTCGGTTTGTTTGATCTCAAGTGTTTGAGCGGCAGCGATCATCATATTGCCTCAATATTTTAGGATGATTCTAAGATAACATGATCACAAGGGAAAACAACTTAAGAAAAGATTACCGGCAAACTTTCCGATTAAATATTCCAGTAGAGTTTTTTTAAGAAGAGTCGTTTTTCCTATGAAGCCAAGTTTTCTATTGAGTCTTTGTTATATGCTGATGCTGTCATGTAATGGCGGTAGCTTTTCCGTTTCGGGAGTATCGAGCAGTGAAGCCGAACAGCCTGAAAATGATATTCAACAAGGAGATGCCACTGCAGAACAGGGTGTAGAAAAACCTGTTTGGATCAACGGAACACAACTCACTTGCAACTGGGACGATACCAATTCAACCGAAGAAGTCTCAATCCGCTGCGGGGCCTTTGACAAAAACAATCAAGTGTCCACCCTTCAAGGCATCAGCTGGCAAGTTAAAGATAAAAACACTTCTGAGCCCATCTCCTTCCAATCAACACCAGGGCCTACTGGTCGCGATGCAGATATTTATATTGCAATTGCCGTTGAATACTTAGAAAAAGCGATTGTCATCTTGACTCCCCCAGAAGGATCAAATTTGCAAGCTTTATCTTCAGACCTTGAGAAAGATCTTCCTGGACTGAAAGAGCAAGCGTTTAAAGACTGTCTTAAAGAGAGTTCCTCAACGGTAAGTCAATGCCTAAGAGCTAATGACTTATCGACAAAAGGCAGAATAGAGAGCATTGGCCCTGAAGGAGCGACAGTTAAAATCTTTACTGAAGATTGTATTATGACGAGACAAGGCCAAACAGATCTTTCAGCGGAAAGCCCAGAAGCTGTCGCAACTTTAGATAGGGTCAAAGGTGATGATACAATATTGAAGATCACCTTTAATGAAGGAAATTACGATGCACGAGTCTTTTATAGCGAGACGGGGTCTGCTCCAAATTGTAATGAAGGACAAGAACTCGGTGGTTCCTTTAGCGCTTATGATGGCAAGAGAATTATACAAAAGAGCATGTTTCTTGATATGACGATCAATTATCATCTAAGAATCTGTTACTTCGACAGTGTTTCTCAAACCAGTCTCAGCGGCTGTTCGGTGCTGAGTGTTCTCGCTCAATGAAAACTAAGCTTTAATCAAAGAGCTTTTATAGAGAAAAAGTCGCGACAAGATCATCCAACCTAATAATGAAATGATAAATGGGATGGAGAAAAAGTAAATAGATTCAACATTGAGCCCACCCAGTTCACTCATCCCACGGTTCATAGTCAAAAGACCAAGACTTACAAGACCAGCAATAGAGC
>CAZBDM010000640.1:0-2788 GCA_964490675.1 uncultured Oligoflexales bacterium | reverse complement strand
GACGGTTGTCGAACTTGCTCCACAAGTGCTGCCGTTTGAAGATGCTGAAACAGTCAAGGAAGCTGTCAAGTCTTTTAAAAAACTTGGAATCAAAATTGAGACAGCCAGCAAACTCGCTAAAGTGGAAGACAAAGGCGATCACTGCATGGTGGAAGTCGAAGGAAAAGAAGCTCGTAAGTTTGAACGGGTCTTGATGTCTGTCGGACGCGAGCCGGTAACTGAAAAGCTCGGGCTTGAAAAGATTGGCATCACACCTGAGCGCGGCTTTATCAAAGTCGACAACCATTACCTAACAGCTGCACCAAAAATCTTCGCGATCGGTGATGTTATTCAAACACCAGCGCTCGCCCACACAGCATCGGCGGAAGCGATACACGCTGTTGAAGTGATGGCAGGTCATTCGCCGCACCCGATTGATTACGAAGCCAATCCTAGCGCTGTCTACACCTTTCCAGAAGTGGCGAGTATCGGCAAAACGGAAGAAGCCCTCAAAGAGGCGGGCATTGAATACGATTCAGCCAAATTTCCTTTCGCACCGATGGCAAAAGCAAGAATTGAAGAAGCAACTGAAGGCTTCGTTAAAATTCTTTACGATAAAAAGTACCGCGAAATTTTAGGCGTTCATATCATCGGAGCCAAAGCGACAGAAATGATCGCCGAATTTGTCCTTGGCAAGATCTTAGAGACCACCGTCGATGAGATAGGACACGCAATACACCCACATCCAACCATTTCAGAAACGATTATGGAAGCCGCTCACGCAGCGATCGGTGGACCGATTCATCTTTGAAATGAGTTTTTCCTGAAGTTGAACGAGAGGACGTCCCCATCGCATAGATGGGAACCCGTAGGAGGATAAACTTCCATGCGAAACGGCAAGTGTGGGAGTTAAAAAAGAGCGCAAAAAAGGGAGAATATTGATGGCAAACGAAGAAGAAGTATTGATGCCCCTGATGGGTGAAGGTGTTAATGAAGCGACCGTTATAAAATGGTTGAAAAATCCTGGCGAACAAGTGGAACAAGGTGAGCCGCTTGTCCAGGTCTCCACCGACAAAGTGGACACTGAGATTGTCGCTCCCCATGGTGGCTACTTCATCACATCTTTTGCCAAAGAAGACGAAACGATTTATGTCGATCAAGTGATTGCGCAGATTTCGGCTGATGCGTCTGCAGAAAAGATCACCCCTCCACCAGTCAAAGTACCTGCCAAATCAACAGCAGTAAAACCGCAAGAAAGCGGTCCCCCTGCCCCGGGAGAACGCCGTCATGTCGCCTCGACAAGTGTTTTAAACGCTGGCGTTGGAGTCTCTCCTGTACCGGTTAGCCAAGCTGGAATTGTGCGCACTTCACCGATCGTGAGGAAAATGGCACGCGAACAAAACATCGATCTTCGACTCGTACAAGGCACCGGGGCGATGGGAAGAATCACCAAAGCTGATCTTCTTGATTTTATCGCTAATGGTGGTGCCAGTCGCATCGTCTCAACGCCCGTAACTACTGCTGTCGAAAAGCTTGCGGAAGTCGATGACTTGATCTTTAAAGTCGAAACAAAGACCAATGAAAAGGGTCAAGAAACCCTCGAAGGGGTCGTGGTTAAAAGGGAGAAGATGTCAAAGATCAGACGTCTTACCGCTCAACACATGGTTCGTTCTGTGCGGACATCGCCGCACGTCACGACAACATTTGCCATCGATTTACACCGCATCGTCGAGTCGAAAAACCGTCTCTCCGATACCTTTAAAAGCGACTACGACTTAAAGCTCACGTACACACCTTTCTTCCTCGAAGCAGCCGTCGCAGCGCTGAAAGAACACCCCATCGCTAATGCATCGGTCGACGGCGATGACATTCTTTACAAGGAAGATATTAATCTTGGTTGCGCTGTTGCCATCGACAGCGGCCTTATTGTTCCTGTCATTAAAAAAGCACAAAATCTCGACTTGAGAGGGCTCGCAGAAGGATTGAATGATCTCGTAGTGCGTGCCCGTGCAAGTAAGCTTAATCCATCCGACATGCAGGGCGGAACCTTTTCAATCACCAACCCCGGTATGTTTGGATGTCTTCACTCTTCACCAATCATCAATCAACCACAAGTCGCGATTATGAGTATCGGTGCGATCGTCCAGCAGCCGACGGTTATCCAAGGCGACATCACGATTAGACCGATTTGCCACATCGGCTTGACCTTCGACCACCGCATCATCGACGGAGAGGATGGCACCAAATTTTTAGCGACTCTCAAAAACTTTCTCGAAAACTACGAGATTCCTTAAAGTTGCGAATCTACCGGCCTGGTAACAAAGAGGCTGACATTCAAACTCGGAAAACATCATCCGATGAGAACCTGCGCATATAATTCAATTGATGGGTTTTTATCATTGGCAGGTAAAAATATTACATTGAGACCGGGACAAGTCCTTTTTAAGAAGGGCGATAGTTCAAATGGTATGTACCTCATTCGAACGGGTGAACTTCGTGTCTATCTCGATGATGGCGGCAAAGAGGTCGCTCTTGCGACGGTTGCAGGTGGAGGCATGATCGGGGAGATGGCACTATTCGATAAAAAGCCGCGTTCTGCCTCGGTCAAAGCGATCAGTGCTGCTGAAGTCACACTTATATCTAACGACGATTTTACAAAGCTCATGAAGCAGATTCCCAAATGGTTTGTCGGTCTCATGGGAACCCTATCGTCACGATTACGTGACACCAATACGCGCCTTCAAAAAGTCGAAGGTGCAGCACCGGTCAAACCCTTCCAATCAACTTTGCGGGTTCTTAATGTCCTAAG
>CAZBDM010000639.1:0-2792 GCA_964490675.1 uncultured Oligoflexales bacterium | reverse complement strand
AATAAAGTTATTTTCTGTCTGCAGACTTTCGGCGAGATCGATCATTTGCTCGAGGCCTTGCGCTCTTTCAAAGTCCGGATGACCATTGGAAGGGAGGTGAGTATTTAGGAAAGTCAAGTACTTGCCGCGATGTCCAATGTCTAGATTGACTTCAAGGTAACCGCGTTTTGCCACTCTCTGCTCGCCGGAGTCAGGGTCCTTAATCGTCCAGTTATGCATTTTGGCTGCTTCTTTCAGGGGTAAACGACTTAGAACCGCCATCGTTATGCCTCTGCCTCCACCACTTGCTAGGGTGGTCGCTGTTGTATAGCCGGCAGCTGTTAACTTATCGTTTAGTTGATCGACAACATTTTGGTTTTCGACTTCTTGAAGCATAACGACATCTGGTCCGACGCCATGACTTGAGGGGTAAGCTAAGATCACTTCCGCGATGTTGTCGAGTTTGTCATTGAGAAGCTCTTCTGACCAATCAAGGTACATACATTGGTAATAATAAAAGGGGAGTTTTTGTGCTTGTTGGTTTCTGACGGTTTGTTCTTTACAGATGCGATCTTGCTCGCTCCCTCTAGCTTTTTTGATGCTCAATGGAAGGTAGGTGTCGTCTTTAATCTTAGGATTATCTTCTGTATCAAAGAGGTTTTCAACATTATAGGTCATGACACTGAGTTCGACCGATTCTTGACAAGCACTAACCGAGAACAGCAACAAAGCTGCGCTAAGAATTCTTTCCATGATTTCCCCTGCGTCGGATTTTTTTAGATTTTTCTACCCATATGGATATATGTCAGAGGCCGATCTGTAAATGACAAATCCATAAGTTTTCTGTTTACAAACGCTTGGAAACTGTAAATTTTTTGTTAATGGAATCAAAAAACGCCACTCTGACTGAGTAGCGTTAGCAAGCTTTTTAGAGCTGAAAGTCGAATTTTTTAGTGGGTTAATAACAAGTCGGAATCAGAAGCTGGTTCTGTAATAGGTGCGCGGCAACGTGTTGGGTAAGTTTTCGTGGCATAGACTGCTGGTTTGATGGAAGCGTAAGTTTCGTCGACATGAAACCGAAGGGCTGATCGATAACAAGTGTTGTCACTGAGGATTTGAACTTCTCTTCTTCCATCTTGCATAGCGTTGAGGATTTGCGTGAGTCTAAGGCCTGTCTTATCACGGTCATGTCTTTGTTTCGCTTGATCACAAGACTTACGCGATTCGCCGTATCGAGAAGCTAAGACGTACTCACGACTTTCACGAGTGATAACGACGAGGTGGCTGACGTAGCTGAATCCACTTTTAAACCTAAGGCAGCCTTCAAGTTCCCAAAGATGCGTTTTTAAATTGTTTGGCGATACGTCAACTTGACGATAGGCGCTTTGTTCTTGAGCCTCAGCGGTTAGGCTCGTGACGATGAGTCCGAATGCGAGAGCTAGGGGAAGGAAAAGCATAGAATAACCTATAAAAATTATACAAGCACCCTCTCTATTTCATATAAACATTAAAAAATCAACCTCATTATATAATCATTTTAAAATTTTAAAGAAATTTTACCAAGGTAGGCGGCTGCCATCCCATGAAAAAAAGCTACCGTTGTCGGAAATCTCACACTGATTGATGACTTTAATGAGGTTGCGGGCGGTTTCTTCCGGCTGATGGAGCTTGTACTTAGTGCGGGAGATATATGGCTGCGATAGCTCTGTTGCCGTCGTACCTGGGTGAAGAGACAGAACGAGAGTATTAGTTCTGAGCATTTGCATTTCAAGAGCAATGTTTTTCAGAAACATGTTGAGAGCTGCTTTGGAGGCACGGTAGCTGTACCAACCACCTGATTTGTTGTCCTCGATACTACCCACTTTGGCTGAAATGGTAGTGAAAAAGGATGGTCTTTTGTTTCTGAAGAATTTTAGAAACGCTTTGCCGAGGAGCGGGGTAACGAAGCTATTGACGGTGAAAATCTTCATCAAATGATCAAGCTCGATATACCTAAGGCTCTTCTCAGGTTGTATCGATTCGCTGTGAAGCATGCCGACGCAGTTGATGAGACCGTCGAGATAGCTGGTGTGGGAGAAAAGACTCGCTGCAAGATCGGAAACTTGGTTTTCGGACGTGGGATCGACCTTGAATGTGACAAGCCTTTCGGGATAGGGCTCTTTCAAGTCGAAAAGGGGTTTCGCTTTTTTTTCATCCCGAAACGTGCAGAAAAGAGTAAGGGAAGGGTTTTCAGCAAGGAGTTGTGAGGAAATTGCGCAGCCGATCCCATGCCCAGCGCCTACTACTAGAGCGTAATCGATGGTAGTTGTAGAAAGGTGTGGCATACTTCGTCCGTGATTCATTCTTGTTAAATCGTTCATATTTTGTTAAACAATTAATGTTTACTATTTATGTATACATTATTTTTTGAGTCAAATGCAAGGAATCACGTTCATCATTTTTTAAACGATTGGGAAGATGAAAGAAGACGATCTCATCAAGCAGACTGCTCACACTATCGGTGATTTTATCGAATACTGGGGGTTTAAGCATATTCACGGTCGCATCTGGGCGATGATCTACCTCGCTGAAAGACCTATTTCAACGCCACAAATTGTAAAATCTTTGGGAGTCTCCAAAGGTCTTGTCAGTATCGGTATCAACGAATTGCTTGAGTATGGTCTCATTGAGGCCGGTGAAAAAGCTTCTCACGGCGCTCAGACTTATCTTGCTAACGATAATATCGCAGCGGTGATTAGAAAAGTGCTGCGTGAAAGAGAGATGGAGCTTCTTTCTAAAACAGCCAATAAATTGTCTCAATTAAAGTCGCTTTC
>CAZBDM010000638.1:301-2794 GCA_964490675.1 uncultured Oligoflexales bacterium | reverse complement strand
CTTGAGTTTGACAGTTCGTGCCCAAATTTCAGCTAATTTTTTCTTCAAAACCGCCTTTACTGGCTTTTATGGCTGTTTTGGGCTTTGATTTTGGCAAAAAAGCGGTGGTGCGAAAATATTTGTATAAGGGTAAAAAGTGCACTATTTTTAGGGCATGGCTTTTTTACGAGTAGAGAAAAAGAAATCAGGCACTTATATGCGTATTGTGCAGTCTTACAAACTAGATGGTAAGACTCGCCACAAGACGCTTCATTCTTTGGGTAAAGTCGAAGATTATTCACCGAATCAGTTGGAACGTCTGGCTCAGAAGTTTATCGAATTAGCGGGAAAAAAAGTAGAAGATCTTTATGATAGTAATTTGACAGAAAAGGGTCGCTACAACTATGGTTATGCTTTAGTGATTCATAGCTTGTGGAAAGCTTTTGATCTGAGCACTTTATCGCGACGGATCAATAATCGTCGCCCTCGGCTCAAACTTCCCTGGGAAGCGGCATTGCAACTGATGATAGCCGAGCGTATCAATGACCCGTGTTCCAAACGCCAAATTAGTTTTCATCAGTCGGACTACATCGGATTTTCATCAACAGAGATTTCGCTTCATCATTTTTATCGCACCTTAGATGTGTTGAGCGGCGAAGAAGAGTCGATCAAGAAGCACCTATTCCGACAAAACCGCACCCTGTTTTCTACCGTTTTGGATGTTGTCTTTTATGATGTAACCACCCTGTATTTTGATTCTCAAGTGGAAAAAGAGGGAAAACTGCGCCAAAAAGGATACTCAAAAGATGGCAAAGCACACAAAACGCAAGTGGTACTGGGCTTGTTAGTGGATAAATCTCGCAATCCTATCTCCTACCAAATCTACCAAGGCAACACTTATGAAGGAGCGACCATGATAGATGCTTTAAAGCAGATGAAGGCGCAATTTAGCATTGATCGTGTGGTTGTGGTAGCCGATAGTGCCATGATTGATAAAGCCAACCGCAATTTCATGGTGGACAATCAGATTGACTACATTATTGGTGACAGCATTAAAAGCCTCGGTAAAAAAGTGCAGGCAGAGTTGATTGATAAAGAGCAGCACACGCTCTTGACTCGCTCACAGGAGAACCTATTGACTTACCGAGAACTAGAATACAAGGGGCGCAGGATTATCTGTACTTATTCTTCTAAACGAGCCCGCAAAGATGCTCACCAGCGACAGAAGCTCATCGACAAGGCAACGAAATGGCTCGAAAAACCTGCCAAATACAAGCAACTGAAAAAGCGAGGGGCTGCTCGATTTCTCACCACCTCCGAAGATGGCTTACCCACGGGATTGGATCAAGACAAAATCAAGCAAGATGAGCGTTTTGATGGATTCAAGGCTTTAGCTACCACGACAGACCTCAGCGTAGAGCAAATTCTAAGCAAATATCGCAATCTGTTTGAAGTCGAACACAGCTTTAGAGCATTAAAAAGTCAGTTGGAGATCAGACCCATGTTTCATTGGACCGATGATCGCATCAGAGGACATATTTGCATGTGCTTCATGGCATTTACCTTCATCAACCATCTCAAGACAAGAACAGGACTGCAATACAAGAATCTCATCAAAGCACTCGACCAAATGCAGCTTTCACATATCGAAGACAAACAAGCGAACAACCACTTTTATTTACGTTCAAGTATCGACCAAAGCCAGCAAACTATCATCGATACCCTCAAATTAAAAGTCCCGAATGATACGACACCGCAAGAGGCTGTAAATCAGTACTTTATGAAATAAGGTGGTGCACAGGCAAAATCACAAATGCTTGATAGTCAGGGATTTAGGTGTTTGAACTGTCAAAGTCAAGAAGGAAGCCTGACGATGCGTGGCATTTCTCAAAAAGTGAGTATTCCTTTCAGCTATCAAGAGCAAACGCTTGAGGGAAGTTTTCGCCTCAAGCGTTTGGATTATGGTGTTGGGAAAGGAACGGGCGGTTTTATGGTCGGCAAGGAGGTGGATATTCGCATTCGATGCGTTTTGGAATAATGTATCGTTTCTGGCAGCTTGACAAAACGCTTACTTATTGCGCCAGAAAAACGGCATAAATAGGAGTAAGACGGTAAATAATTCCAATCGGCCCAAAAGCATCAAGAAAGACAGAAACCATTTCCCGCCTGCGGGAATATTCGCGTAATTATCCATCGGACCAACCTTACCAATCCCAGGGCCAATATTACCTAAGGTTGCGACAACAGAGCCAATGGCGGTATCAAAATCTAGTCCCATCGAGGCCATGATATACGAGCCAGATACAAACAAGATGATAAACAGCAGGAAGAAGGCAAGTATGTTAGAAACGATAGCTGGCTGTACAACTCTTTTGTTAAATCGAACGGGTAGAATTGCTCTTGGGTAAATTTGGCGTTTCAGTTCGAGATAGGCATTTTTAAATACCACGAGAAAGCGCACCAGCTTAATTCCACCACTGGTAGAGCCTGCGCTTGCCCCTGAAAACATCAGCG
>CAZBDM010000638.1:0-291 GCA_964490675.1 uncultured Oligoflexales bacterium | reverse complement strand
AAAGAAGAGAACCGTCAGAAAGGGAGTCCAGGCGGTGTAGTCTGCAGTGGCGAAGCCTGTTGTGGTGATAATTGCCAGCACCTGAAAGCTCGAATCTCGAAAGGCTTGCTCTAGGCTCATTCCTTCTTGGGTGAAGAACACAACGCTGGTTACGACCAAACATAAAATGAGCGTCAGAATCGCATAAGCCCTAAACTCTTCATTTGCCCATACCTTCTTAATTTCTCCTTTCACAATTGCAAAATACGTTAAGGTAAAGTTTGCCCCTGCCAAGAACATAAAGACGATTAT
>CAZBDM010000637.1:1679-2807 GCA_964490675.1 uncultured Oligoflexales bacterium | reverse complement strand
TCATCCAATGTACTTTCAAAAGGCTTTTTTACAGAAAGACTTTGATGAAAAAGAAGTCAAAGCCGTGACCGAAGATCTTAAAGTGCTGGGAGCTTCTTCGGAACTCGACGATAAGTTAGAAAGCGATGATTTAGCCGGCTATCGGTTTATGTTTGGTATGCCTTACTACGAAGATTTTATCGAAGTAGGTCGTGGCTCTCAAAACGATTTGATAAGAATGCTTACGGATAAACTTAAGGGCGCTGTCGTCTTTGAACTAAAGCTTTCTGATGAGCGCAGCCTTTTAGGGGTGGCTCTCAAAAACAGTGAATACTTTATTGATGCCATTAAGGTTCATGACCGAGCTCAGCTCCTTCCTTATACGGTTCTCATTGAAAAGGGAAAGGCTTATATTTTAGCAGCGAAGTATTACTTTGCGATTTCTTTTCCAAGATTAGGGATGGGGGAATTTATGACGATTAGTGAAGTCCCTGGTAAGGTCGAAGACGAATTCAAGTCCTTTTTTAAAAAGTAATCTAAGATAAAAACGATCAGATTACTCTATTAAAAGCTCGCAATTATTCGACTAATTCGATGCCCAGGCCGACTAGTAAAGATGCCGCCTCAGGCAAGCTAAACTTGGCTTTCTTGATGCGGTTGAATTGGGGGTCGATCATATAGTTTTTCGCGCTTGAAAAGTCAGCACCTTGCAGGTTGGTTTGCCGAAAGACGGCTCCCATGAGATCACAGTTTTCAAACTGAGCCTTGTGCAGATCCGATTCTGAAAAATCAACTTCTTTCAAAAGACAATTTTTAAAGATGGTGTGTTGAAGGCTCAAATTCATAAATATCGACGATATCAGACTGGAATTTTGAAATTGACAGCTCTCTATTGGTTGTAGTTGTGACCAGTTCACTCCGACTAATTTACAATCGATAAACTGACAGTTTCTAAACCGGCAGTTGACAACACTAACGAGACTTAGGTTGCAGTTTTTAAACTGGCAGTCGTTAAAGGTGACACCTCTTAGTTCGACTTCTTGAAAAGAACAACTAAGAAAGATGCAATCGACGGCCTCCTGCTGGTCAAATCCCGATTGTGAGTAGTTCACTTGTTCAATGTTTTCGCCGTATAACACCTATTTAATC
>CAZBDM010000637.1:0-1669 GCA_964490675.1 uncultured Oligoflexales bacterium | reverse complement strand
CTTTCTCGTAAAACCTGCATCAAAACGAGAGCCGTTTCCTCGTTGATACCCTTAACCTTTGTGAGCTGTTGAAGGCTGGCTTTACGGATTCCCTCAAGATCGCCGAAGGTTTCAAATAGTCTTTTTCTAATTGCAGGTCCTATACCCTGCACTTCTTCTAGGATTGAACCTTGCAACACTTTACTGCGTTTTTTGCGATGGTAAGTAATTGCGAAACGGTGCGCCTCATCGCGAATATGGGTGAGGATCCGGTAAGAGGGGCTTCCGACTTTTAACGGAGTCGGAGATTCTCGATCTGGGAAAAACACCCTTTCAGACGACCGAATGGGGTCGGTTGAGCTGTGCATAGAGCCTTTATTTTCTACGCGACTTTTAGCAAGAGAGACAATGGTTGCATCGACTTCTGGAAAAGCTGCGGCAGCTTTGAGAGCAGCTCCTAGTTGGCCTTTGCCACCATCGATAACGAGAAGATCGGGTAGGTCATGATCTTTTTGGGCTCTTTTTAGTCTGCGTGTTACCACTTCAAACATCGAGGCAAAATCATCTGGACCATCTTTTACATCTTTAATGCTATAAAGGCGGTAAAAATCCTTCGCCGGTTTTCCATCAATAAAGCAGACATTGGAAGCAACGATTGCAGTATCACCAATATTTGAAATATCGATACATTCAATTCTTTTTGGGAATGTATTGAGTTTTAAGTGCTGCTGCAACATTTCTAGGTCGGTTGTCTTCTTTTTGAGCGACCTTAGATTTTCTTCCAAGCAGTAACTGGCATTGCGACTGGCCATTTCGATCAGTTGTTTTTTATCGCCTCGCCTGGGGATATGTATTTTTACTCTTTTCTTTTGTTTTGATTCTACGCTCTGGTTTAGCATTTCTTCGATCGAGTCTTTACTTTCGATTTCGATAGGTAGATAGATATCTCTGGGCAAAAATCGATTGTCGTAATACTGCAAGATGAAATCTTGGAGGGCTTCTTCTTCTGACTCAAGAGGTAGGTCGACCAGGAAGTTGTCGTGACCAGATAGCTTTCCTTCGCGGATCATTAACACATGGAATGATGCTTGATCACCTTTTGTCTCCAGTCCGATGGCATCAGCTTCTGTAACGGTGTCGATAATAACTTTTTGCCGGTTGGTCACACTTTCATAGGCAAACAGTTGATCACGGTAGCGAGCGGCCATTTCGTATTGTTCTTTCTCCGCTGCTTCGGTCATTTTCTGTTTAAGGGATTTGATTACGGTCTTATTTTTTCCGGTCAAAAAGTCGCAGGCATTCTGTACCATACCGACATATTCGTCACGATCCACTTCTAAAACGCAAGGACCGAGGCATTTCTTCATGTGATAGTAATTACAGGGGCGCTTCGCGTTATTGAATTCATACTGTGAGCATCTTATCAAAGGGAAGATGTTGCGCATCATTTGTAACATCGTATTGAGGTAACCAACATTGCCAAAGGGGCCGAGGTAAGTAGCACCATCTTCTTTCCTGCGGCGAACTTTAAAAATGCGAGGCCATTCAGCGTTAAAATCGATTCTTACGTAGGGATAATCTTTATCGTCGCGTAGTAAGATATTGTACTTCGGCTTATTGTGTTTGATGAAGGTACGTTCGAGAAGAAGCGCTTCGACTTCGGAGTCAACCATCATGATGTCAAAATCGT
>CAZBDM010000636.1:0-2818 GCA_964490675.1 uncultured Oligoflexales bacterium | reverse complement strand
CATCGATTTTTTCCTGACAATAAATTTTGCTGAACAAAAAACCACACTAGCAATACACAAAAAACCAAATATTTTAAGATGTTATGGTCGAATCAGGATTTCTCCTTATAATATGAGGAATTTTTCCAAAAATTTTGATAGATTTGCCCAATTCTGTTGATGCCTTTTGGCGAGGCGAGAGATCACCGGCAAGTCAGCTTGCATAAATCATTTTACCGAAGAGATTAAAGAGCTTATCTTAGAACGCATTCCTGAACCTTTAGGGAGTCTTCATGAACTTACCGAACCACTTAGAAAACTTAGTCGAAGGATTAACTTTTGACGACGTACTTCTCGTCCCCCAACACTCACAAGTACTCCCTCATGAGACAAATTTCGAAAGCTGGTTTACACGTAATATCAAACTAAAGTCACCTGTCGCTTCGGCAGCAATGGACACCGTTACTGAATCCGAAACAGCTATCGCAATGGCCCAGCAAGGTGGGATCGGTGTCATACATAAAAATCTCAATATTGAAGGACAAGCCAAAGAAGTCAAAAAGGTGAAAAAATCAGAATCAGGAATGATCACAAATCCTGTATCTATAGACTCCAAGTCAACGGTTGGCGATGTCATTCAGATTATGAACGAGCGCAACATCTCCGGTTTACCGGTTGTCGATAACGATAGCCTCGTGGGAATCGTTACCGGTCGTGATATTCGTTTTGAAAAACGCATGGAAAGACTCGTTAGTGAAGTCATGACAAAAAAGGTCGTCACAGCTCCCTTTGGCACGACTTCAACGGAAGCTGTTGAGATTCTTCACAAGCACCGTATCGAAAAGTTGCCGGTTTTAGCAGACGATGGCAAAACCCTAGCAGGCATGTTCACCATCAAAGATATCGAAAAAGCGCGCCTATTCCCCAACGCTTCTAAAGACAGCCAAGGGCGTCTTTTGGTAGCCGCAGCAATCGGTGCAGGCGGCGACTTTTTGGAACGAGCAGAAGCCCTTTTGCAGGCAGGCTGCGATGTTTTGGTGGTCGATACAGCGCATGGACACAGCCAAGGAGTCCTCGACGCCGTTAAAAGTGTTAAGGACACCTTCCAGTCCAAATATCAGTTTGAGCTTATCGGTGGTAATGTCGCAACAGCCGATGCTACCGAAGCATTGATTGAAGCTGGGGTTGATGCCGTAAAAGTTGGGATCGGACCAGGAAGTATTTGTACGACAAGGGTCATTGCCGGCATTGGCGTGCCGCAGTTTACTGCGATTTGTAATACATCAAGCGCCGCTCGTAAGTATAACGTTCCAGTGATTGCTGATGGCGGTATTAAGTTTTCTGGTGATGCCGTGAAAGCGCTGGCCGCCGGAGCAGGCAGCGTCATGATTGGTAGCTTGTTTGCCGGAACCGACGAAGCCCCCGGCGAACTGATCATCTATCAAGGCAAAAGCTACAAGTCTTATAGAGGCATGGGTAGCCTTGGAGCCATGACTAAAGGTAGTAAAGACCGTTATTTTCAAGCGGATGAAGAAGATACTGGCAAACTCGTCCCTGAAGGAATTGAAGGGCGAGTCGCTTACAAAGGTCCGATTAGTAAAACCCTTTATCAACTTCTCGGTGGCGTGCGTTCTGCAATGGGATACATCGGAGCGACCAACATATCCGATCTGCAAAAGCGCGCGCAATTTATAAAGATCACTAATGCTGCTCTTCGTGAAAGCCATATCCACGATGTTTACATCACTCGCGAAGCGCCTAACTATAAATTAGACTAGAGGAAAAATTCGTTGCATCCACCAGGAATTCGCCCCAAAAACGAAGGACTCATCGTCCTTGATTATGGTTCACAATATACACTTCTCATTGCTAGACGTTTTCGCGAATTGGGTATCTATGCAGAAGTCATAGATGGCATGGCTGATAAGCCACTGGCCGACTTTGATGCCAAGGGTATAATACTCTCAGGCGGCCCAGACTCGGTCACCGAGCAAGAATCCCGTAAATTACCTGACTGGGTCTTGCAGTCTAATCTACCGGTTTTAGGAATTTGTTACGGAATGCAGCTTATTGCAGAGAAATTCGGTGGTATCTTGCGCAGTAACGCAAAACGCGAATACGGAAAGTCAAAGCTGCTTCTTTCTTCTGAATCGACCTCAGCTTTTGCAAAAGCTTTCTACGGGCTACCCAAGCAGAGCGTCGTTTGGATGAGTCACGGTGATGATGTCGATACGCTTCCGGAAGGTTTTGAAGTAATTGGACGGACGGAAGCGGGGGTTGCTGCTGCAATCATTCACAAAGAAAAACCAATAATTGGTTTGCAATACCACCCTGAAGTCCAACATTCCGAAAATGGCAAAGAGCTGCTTGACCAGTTTGCTACGGAAATTTGTGGATGTGAGCGCAATTGGCAAATTGGTTCAATGCTTGAAGCAACCACCAGCGCCATAAAACAAATCGTCGGCGATGGTACGGTTCTCGTTGGTGTTTCTGGTGGAGTCGACTCTTCGGTAGCTTCAGTTTTAATGTGCCAAGCTCTTGGCAAAGACCGAGTCACAGCGGTGTTTGTTGACAACGGCCTACTTAGAAAAAACGAGGTCGAGCTTGTATCAAAAAGCCTAAAAAGTCTTGGCCTCAACCTGCAAGTCTTGCACAAGTCACAGGAATTTCTGACTGCCCTGAAGGGGGTCAGCGACCCCGAAGAAAAGCGCAAAATCATCGGCAATACCTTTATTCATTGCTTCGAGGAATACGCAGAAGCACATGTATCGGAGTTTACTCACCTCGGACAAGGCACCCTCTACCCTGATGTTATCGAATCAGCTGGACACGGTGCTGG
>CAZBDM010000635.1:0-2820 GCA_964490675.1 uncultured Oligoflexales bacterium | reverse complement strand
CAGCTCCCGACTCAAAAAATAATTGGCGTGGAATAGACGTAGATATCTGTAAAGCTGTTGCTGCAGCGGTTTTGAAAGACAGCAACAAAGTCAAATACACTCCGCTTTCTGCAAAAGAACGTATCACAGCCCTTCAATCCGGCGAAATCGACATACTCTCAAGAAACACAACTTGGACTCTCGTTAGGGATGCATCACTCGGGATCGACTTCGTTGGTGTCACCTACTACGATGGCCAAGGATTTATGGTCCATAAAAAACTCGGCGTTAAATCAGCCAAAGATCTCGATGGTGCTACTATTTGTGTAAATCAAGGGACGACCACCGAACTCAATGTTGCAGATTACTTCAGAGCCAACAATATGAAGTATAAAATCATTGCTTTCGAAAAATCAGACGAAGTTGTTAAAGCTTATGACTCCGGTCGTTGTGATGTTTATACTACCGACCAATCCGGTCTTTATGCTCAGCGTATAAAATTGAAGAATCCAAACGATCATGTCGTCCTCCCGGAAGTGATCTCCAAAGAACCACTGGGACCCGTCGTGAGACACGGTGATAACCGCTGGGCCGACATCGTACGTTGGACCCTTTTCGCTATGGTAGAAGCGGAAGAGCTTGGAATAGATTCGAAGAATATTGATCAAATGAAGAAGTCTTCGACCAACCCTTCGATCAAAAGACTTCTTGGTGTTGAAGGAAATGCAGGAAAGAGTCTTAAACTTGATAAAGATTGGGCATATCGTATTATCAAACAAGTTGGAAACTACGGTGAAGTTTTTGACCGCAACCTAGGACCAAAAACAACTCTCAAAATCGCCCGCGGCCTTAACCAACTATGGTCGAAAGGTGGACTTCAATACTCAATGCCTGTCCGTTAGGATTAAGTTATGAAACATCATAATTCCAGAGCTCGCTTGTCTTTCAACGATGAGCGAGTGAGAGGGATTCTTGTACAAATCGCCGTATCGCTTTTCGTCTTGGCTGTGATTGGCTTTGTCGCCTACAACACAGCGACAAACCTAGCTAAGCAAGGGATTGCATCCGGCTTCGACTTCTTGTCAGCGACTTCCGGTTTTCAGGTCATCCAAAGCGTGATCTCCTTTTCCGAAGCGTCAAGTTACGGACGGGCCTTTTTTGTTGGTCTGATCAACACCATTATGGTTTCAGCGATAGGCATTGTCTTTGCAACAATATTGGGGTTCATTATTGGCGTCGCGAGACTGTCGAGTAATTGGATGATCGCCAAAATCGCGACCGTTTATATCGAATCAATTCGTAACATACCTCTTCTTCTGCAGATCTTTTTTGCCTATTTTGTCGTTCTTAGAGCCCTCCCTCATCCAAGACAAAGTGTCAGTTTTTTCGACCAAATTTTTATCAACAACCGTGGTATCTATATGCCAACTCCTGTTCCTGAGACCGGTTTTGGGCTGGTTGCTCTGGCGACGCTATTTGCATTGGTCTTTGGTGGGGTTTTTAACTGGTACAACAAACGTTACCAAGAACGTACTGGCAAACTTTTACCAAGCTTCCGCATCTCAGTAGCGGTCCTAATCATTGTCCCGACAATCGCATTCTTTGCAATGGGGCAACCTCTCAGTTTCGACATCCCGTCATTGAGAGGTTTTAACTTTCGTGGTGGTTTCTCCATCATTCCAGAAATGGCCGCCCTCGTGGCTGCCTTAAGTCTTTACACGGCAAGTTTTATTGCAGAGATCGTCAGAGCAGGAATTGAGTCGGTGAGCAAAGGTCAAAAAGAAGCAGCTATGGCTCTCGGGCTTAATCCTGCGCAATCGTTAAGACTTGTCATTATCCCGCAAGCCATGCGCGTCATTGTGCCTCCCTTGACCAGTCAGTACTTAAACCTAACAAAGAACTCGTCGCTTGCAGCAGCCATCGGCTATCCAGATCTTGTTTCTGTTTTCGCAGGGACCGTTCTCAATCAAACCGGACAGGCTGTCGAAGTGATTTTAATCACTATGTTGGTTTACTTAACCATTAGTTTAAGTATTTCAATGGTCATGAATATTTATAACCGTCGTACTTTATTAAGGGAGAGATGATGCCAGGCGTCAAGCAACTAAAACGCCCTCCAAGAGAGTCGATCGGAGCCATTGAGTGGGCGCGAAAAAACCTGTTTTCCAACTGGTTTAACTCTATTCTGACGCTTTTATCCATTTATCTGATCGCGATCACCATACCACCGCTCATCGACTGGGCCCTCCTCAGTGCTGATTGGGTCGGAAGCTCACGAAATGATTGTAGCGGAAACGGGGCCTGTTGGGTGTTCGTCTATAATCGTTTTAGTCAGTTTGTTTACGGGTTTTACCCGGAAGCAGAACGCTGGCGTGCTAACATCATCTTTGTTCTCTTCTTTTCGACAATTGGCTTATGGTTATTTAAGAAGACGCCATTTAAGAAGACACTCGCTGTCTGGTCGGTTTTGGTCTTTCCTCTGTTTGCATGGTTTTTCCTTAGTGGAGGCTTTGCTGGCCTTGAAAAAGTCGACACCAGTCAGTGGGGCGGCATGTTCCTCACCGTATTGGTCTCATCGGTAGGCATCATAAGCTCCCTACCGCTGGGGATCCTTCTCGCACTTGGTCGTCGATCAAATCTACCCGTGATCAAAACTTTTTCGGTCATCTTCATCGAGTTCTGGCGCGGTGTACCTTTGATTACAGTGCTGTTTATGTCGTCTGTTATGCTACCGCTGTTTCTTCCGGAAGGAGTCAATTTTGACAAATTACTACGAGCACTGATTGGAATCGCGTTATTCTCCTCGGCTTATATGGCAGAGGTCGTGCGCGGTGGACTTCA
>CAZBDM010000634.1:579-2826 GCA_964490675.1 uncultured Oligoflexales bacterium | reverse complement strand
CGGCACCCTAAGCTGATGAGATACATGTCAGCCGAAATAGCGGCGTTGGCGTCTGGCCAAAACAAAGGTTGATCGCCCTTCCAGCCAAAAAGCCTTCTTCGAGTGTATATGACCTCCATTTGAGATTTTTCCCTAAGATTCTTGCGCATTTAAAAGAGCACTGGAAAAGGAAAGACTTCGGTCCCGTTCCTGTTTATTACCGCCACATCACAAATTGATTCTGACAGAGTATGAGCTACATAGCAGTGACTTCGAAGCTTTTTTAAGACCAGCCTTCACCTTTTCTTAATACTTATTGAAATTGGCCACCAAATCAAATAAATGTTCGATTAGGGTGCTATGACCGAACAAGATTAACGGACACCAAAATTGAAAAGAACCGCCAATTTTTTTGTAGCCTTCGTCATCATAACAAGTCTCGTTCTACCTTCTTCTCTTCAAGGCACAGATGGTATAGTCATCGTGAGAAGATCAATTTGCGAACGAATGGTCATCAATTTTTTGTATGGCGAAACCGTTTCCTTTATCGAGCTCAAACCTTCACACCCTGCAAGCGAGTTCTTCAGCCGCTCACTTCACTAACAGCCGACTCGTTTGAAAGGATCTGATTTATTTTTTAAACCGATTGTAAGTTCAAAAGCACTGATTAAAAACCTTATACGCGTACGTAGATTTACCTCCTTTCTTAGGCAAAATATCGCACGTAGTTGGCACACCGTTCCGCACCACCGCAGTTCCCATATTGCAACTCTTTTAAAAGAGGGTGTACCTTATACGTTCGTTATCTTGCAGGACCGCGTGGTACTTGCCGAGACTTCGACGAAACATCCCTTTAAAGAGCTTTTCACAATCCACGTCTTACTTGCGGAACATTCTCCTGAGCTTTTTATGCCGGGGACATTAACTAGGAGAGGAGATGAAATCCACTTCGACAACAACTCAGGCAGCTATCTTCCCGAGGCAGAGCTTTTAAAACAGGCCGAAGCATACTGGTATGCAAATTTTCCAGATCAGACCTTTGTCGCAAACGTCTTTGAGTCCAAAAAATGAGTTTCACTCTGTGAATGAGGCTCACATTGGCATATGATTCTTTGCGGTTGTTCTTCCAAGTTAGCTTTCATCGCTGGTTTTATAGCTTTTATGTGAGTCCATCAAATCGGGGTAGCTTCAGACATTTAAAAACAAGGACTGACAATTTCTACCAAATTGAAATATATCTTGTTTTGTATAGAGATGAATTGGCGCTTAAAGTGACCTTTTTAAGATCATCGAATCCTTGCGAAAAAGCCATCTTAATATAGCCGTTTTCAGGATCTGAGCATTTTTCATAAACCTTGAGATCTATAATCGCTTCTCCCGTGCAAATGACCGAAATGGCTGAGTTGAGTTTACTTTCTGACTTCTGATCATCGTAACTAACCTGCAACTCATTTGTCCCTATGCCGCATTCTTTATTGTTTAATTCTTGCGTGAAAATCGTTCTTACTTCGTAACTCCCGTCTTTGTTTTTCACCGCTACTGCAACACGATCGTCTTCAGTAAAATAGATATTGCCGGACTCACCCATAATTGCTTTGTGAGGTGAGATAAGCTTTGATGTCGTGCGTTTTGATGTCCCATCTTCATGAATGGTCTCTCGACTTAGAGGATCTAAAGATAATTCGTTATGCTCGTCTCCTATTAGTATTTTCGATTCTCCTGTATCCATATTGAAGATCCCCATTTGGTTAGTTCTTCGGTTAATCACCATGATCTGATTACCGGGCGCCTCCCCACCATATAGTGAGACTGAGTCGGTCCACATAAGACTCTCTCCATTTGCTTTTGTTATTTCTGTACTGACTGGGAATACACCCTTATTTAAGCGATGAAGTTTAAGAGTTTTTGTTGCACGAAAATCATATAAAACGCCATCAACAAACCGTAATCCGAATAATGCTGTACTTGAGTTGAAGTTTGTATAGTATTGTCCGTTTTTTATCGGATCATTAAAGACGGCACCAAACCTCTTCATTTCATTCGAATTCGAAAAGAGTTTATCTCCAAGAGAATTCTCAAATCTGCTTAATACCCAAGCAAACTTCTTGTCTTCAAAAATAGTAAGACGTGCTGCTTCAAGTGGAATTGGGTCTGCAGTTGTTTCAACAATGAAATCATCATTGTTATCAAAGTAACTAAAACCTTGAAGTCTACTCTTGCTGACGGGGTCTTTTTCTTTTTTTATCTGATCATGCAGGCTTATTTCAT
>CAZBDM010000634.1:0-569 GCA_964490675.1 uncultured Oligoflexales bacterium | reverse complement strand
TGGCGATCGTAGGAGAAAAGTCGAGGATGGACTTCAACTTTACGATCAAAGCCACCAAAATCAAAGTAGCTGACTCTATTTGATAAGTCGACATTGAACTGATTTATAATTGTACGATTAAAATCTGTCGCAGTATCTGCAAGTTTTTCCAAATAGTAAATTGAATTTCGATGATCAAAATAATAAGAACTTACATTTAAATACCTTTGAGTGTTAATAGCCGATACTTTTTCAACCATTAATTTAGAATCGATGAGATTCTCATCATTATCATATGTTTTAATCAACACCTGATCGTAAACTGAATCTGATTTATTGATCCTCTCCCAGTAAACATAATTTTGTTCTTTGTCAGCCCCAATTAGGTCTTGCCTCAAACAATTTTCGACTTCTAGTTTAGAATGAAAGACTTCCATTGTCTGATTGCTTACATCTAAGCTTCTACATTGAGATGAGATGAGATTTGGAGTTATGACTTCTCCTTCATAGAGCTGCCCTAGAAATTCAGCACATTCATATTGGTAGATTCTCAGATTTATTTTGGTGTTTTTGTCATTGGATGCCAAACT
>CAZBDM010000633.1:0-2838 GCA_964490675.1 uncultured Oligoflexales bacterium | reverse complement strand
TCACACATCTTGATGTGATCGCTATTGCCGATATCTTTATCGAGGATAGTTCTTTAAAGGTCCATCTTAAACCTGAGACGATGATGGAAATCTACGGTGATTGGGCTGACGGTTATGATCCCTTTATAGATATCTTTGATGTCGAAATTGCTGAGTTCGTTATCTCAAGCTTAATTGACTATTTAGTTGTGGCAGGTCCACTTGTTGATTTTGATATACCTTCGCTTCTTTTTGGAGGAGAGGTTTTATCTCTTGGAGAGATTAGTATGGAAATGCCTTATGTCTTCGCCAAAGTCGAGCCTTTTGCTGAGGCTCTTGAAAGTCGACAACAGCAAAATGAAGCGAGAGAACGACTTAAATGACATCTTTAGAGAAGACAAATACCCCACCTAAACGTCCTTCTTTGGTGGGGTCGGCCCCCTTAAACACATAGTTGCATTTGATACCATCAATTTTTTGAAACCACTTCTCTTTGTTAAGAAGTTTGGCTGCATCCATGCAATCTTCTTGAATCTCTTTTGTGGTGAGTTCTTTTTCGACTTGAAAGTGAAGGAGTAAGCCAGCACCTCCCTGGGCAAAAATGCTACTCGTATAGACCAATGGACGATGATCCTTAAAGAAAGCTTTAAAGCTTCCTTCCCATAAATTCTTATCAAGTAGAGACTGTTGGAACTGTTCAATTTGATCTTTGATAGACAGTTCGAAAAACTGAGCACCACCTACGAGCTTAGCGGTCAGATCAAATTTTATATATGCCGAAGGACCAAAACCTTCGTCGAGGTCTTTGCGGGCCTTTTGAAACCAGTTTTCATAATTATCTCCTATGTGGGTCCACTGATGATAATGCATTCCCCCGATCACCCACTTTTCTTGGTGTTGGATAAAGCTAACGTAAATACGCCCGATTTCTTTCTGGCCAAGAATCTGCAACCACATGGGGACTTGAAGTTCGTATCCATAGTGCGGCCAAAGCTTGATCTCTCCCGCATCACAATCGAGCGGAGATGGGCGACCTTCGGGGGTATTCAGGATCCAGGCACGGTAAAGAGAAACTTCAAAAGGAAGTTTTAGTGAGTTCTTTTGGCGAGCGATGACTTCTTGAATACCTGAAAGGGGTGTGTTTAGTCTTGGGTGAAAAAGCGGTCTGATCTTTTTCGCGTCGCCTTTTTTAAAGGCGAGCTTTAGATCTTCAACAATTTTGTTTAGCTCTGGGTCAATGGCGTTGACGCCTTCTTTGAGGGTTGTCTTTAACGTATGGCATTTTCTTGTTTTGACATCGTCGCCAAAGAAGGTCTTGGTGATTTTTGAAAGGTCTTGGCTTGATAGGGCATATGCTTGGTCGGTTGTCAGTAGCCCGAAGAAAAGGACGGAAAGGCCTAAAAGACACCTACTTTTTCGCAATACAGTTGCCGCACCCCGATTTCTTCTTTTCATAATTTTTGACCTTCCATTGTCCAAATTCATTATTGATGAATTCGAGAGCATCATCCAAAAACTCAAACTCAACAGACAGCAGCTCTTTGACAAGCTCCATTTCCATACAGTAGGCATTATAATAATATCTCTTCTCATCAGGACAGTAAACCAGTCCGATCCCCGCTTGGCGAGATTCAAAGACAAGATAGCTGTCCATATAATTATCTTGGGTGAGGCCTGGACTAAGCATTTTTTTGAGAGGATTGTCTTTCATCGCCTTAAATGAGCTCATTGGGTTCTCCCTAATAGACTTTTAACAAATGCGCTCAAGAGCTGGTCTTTTAAGATCGATTGATCCAGAGATGAGAGTGCATCGTTAGTTAATTTTTCTGACAAGGTTTTGGCTTCTGTTTCACTGATGAACTTTAAAATAGTCAGTTTTTGGTGGCTTTGATCTTTGCCGGTGCTTTTGCCGGTGCCCTCAAGGCCATCGATTAAGTCATCTTGAATTTGATAAGCGAGACCAATTTTTTGACCACAATCCCGCAGTTTTTCGATTTCTTCCCGCTGTGAGCCCGCTGCGATAGCTCCCATCGCGAATGCAGCTCCGATAAGGTACCCCGTTTTTGTCGTGTGAATCGTCTCAAGGAGTTCTTGGTCAGCTCCTTTTTTTGCCGTCCAATGAAGGTCAAGAGCCTGGCCCCATACCATTCCTTTGCTACCCGAAGCCATGGCGAGTTCGTGGATCATTTGAAATCTCTGTAATTCACTAAGATCGTGTTGCGGGAGATGCGCCAAAATTGAAAAGGCATCTGTGAGAAGAGCATCGCCAGCAAGTACAGCGAGGCCCTCATCGAATTCTTTATGAACGGTCGGGCGTCCCCGACGCAGATCGTCATCGTCCATGCAGGGAAGGTCGTCATGAATAAGGCTATATGTGTGAATAAACTCTATTGCAATAGCGGCTGGCATGGCAAGCGAATAGCTCTTCCCGAGACTCTTACAGGTTAAAAGAGTGATCAGAGGTCGGACTCTTTTCCCTTGTCCGGAAAGAGCGTAATGGATAACCTGCCCCAAGATGTTGCTGCTTTGGTAATGTTGGTCGATATATGCAGTAAAAGTCTTTTCAAAACCATCTTTAACCGATTGGATCTCATCATTCATTGACACTTTCAAACCTTTCTATCTGACCTTTACCCAGAGGTAATTCTCCGTTGATCAACTTTTCTAGGACCTTAGGATATAGCTGACACTCGGCTTTGAAAACCCTTTTCGCAAGCTCATCACTATTATCTCCCGGGAGAACTGGCACGGTGATTTGGGCAATAATGCTGCCTTCGTCGTAGTGTTCGTTGACGAAGTGGATGGTTGCCCCGGACTGTCTTTCTGCAGCGGCGATGACAGCGTCATGAACGCGACCAC
>CAZBDM010000632.1:0-2843 GCA_964490675.1 uncultured Oligoflexales bacterium | reverse complement strand
GGCCCGCCTGCACTTATATGCGGCCCGCTGGGTCAGTCAGGCTGCGGCCCAATTTGTTATTGGGATCTTTTCTTTCACCTGAATTTTCAATTGAAAATCAGTTGAAGAAAAAAATTGGTGGGCCTTGCCTGGTTCACCTGCTCTTTTATGGTCGCAGGTTCCCAGGTATGGCGTGGTCAGGCTGTCGCCTTCTTTCCACACCACCTTCCTTTCCATCCGCTATCGCCGCCCTTTTTGTGCTTTGGCACAAATCCTGCACGGCGCGCTCTCGGTCGTTCATTTCCCTCCAGCTTTTCCCTTCACAAAGTTCCAGTCAAGCTGTTTGTTCATTCACTGTTCGCTTGGTCTCTCTTGATTTTCCATCGCATTGGGCTTAGTCGCCCAGCTTAACTCATAGCCTATCGGCTTGGCTTTGCCAAAAAGAGGCTCAAAGGGTTTTGCTCGCCTCTTTTGTCTGCGGCGATTTTCGTGGGCTAGGGAATTGAAGTTGATTAGTAGACGCTTGTTTTTGCATCAAAAAAAACGAGGTGCTCTGACGAGACACCTCTTATTTTTTCGATGTTTATATCTTCTGGATGGGATCAGTAGGGATGTCCCATTCTGGTATTAACAAAATCTACGATATAAATCATATCATTGTGTACAGTGTAGATAATCGAGTTCAGTTCGCTAACGACAAACTTTCTGTACTCTAACTGTTTTGATATGGGAAATGCTTCTGGATTACCGGCAATTATCGCAATCGATTCTTTAACACTCTTTCTAAATGTGTTGAGGCTTTTTCTGCCCCATTCTTCCTTGATATAATCGGCGGTTCTAAAGTAATTTCTTTTTGCAGTGTGTGACCATTCTACCTTCATCTCTTACGTTTTAAAAACTCATCCAACTCTTTTTCAACATCCTCATGAGGAGTTGTTCTACCTTCTTCTATGTCTTTTTTCCCTTGAAGAATAGACTGGATCTGCTGTTCAGAAAGTTCATCTGCCCAATCATATTCCTGCTCCTGAGTTGCATTTTTACGCTTCAGGATTGATTTAAAGTAGTTCATCAAGCCGACATCCGTCTCGTCTAACAACAGACGAAAAAGCTCTTGTCTTATTTGTAGTTCGTTCATGTTACGCTAATTTTTGTTGCGTAGAAGCCAATTGATAAGTTTGCAATAATGAATCCATGACTTCTAAAATTGTTTCTTTTTGCTTACTACTAACTTTCTCTAAAAGTTCCAGTCTGTAGAGCATTTTTTTATCTTTTATTACTAGTTGTGTGCCTCCAGTCAGGTAATCTAATGAAACATCAAAAGCATCGGCTATTTTCTTTGCCATCTCTACGGAAGGGGTAATTTCCTCACGTTCATAACGGCCAATAACCGCACCAGAAGTACCAACTAACTTTCCAAGTTGAGTTCTATTTAAACCCTTCTTTTTTCTCAGCTCTGATATTTTATCTCCTAAATTCATTACTTATAAGTTAATTTTATGCCTAAAAATACTGCTTTATGTAAAAATAATGAATTTAAAGTGTTAAAACAAACTTTAAAATTTGCTTTTGTCTTTATTTATTGGTTATATTTGTCACTGATAAGTTTAAAATGTTAAATTTTTTCTTTCCAGCGCTGGGAGGTTCAAAAAACCTTCAAAACATGACAATTAAAGAGATAAGGGAAAGATTATCTATCGAGACAGTTCTTTCACATTGTGGATTACAAGCAGATAGCCGGGGCAACATGCGTTGCCCACTGCACGATGATAAAAAGGCGAGCATGAAAGTATACTTTGACAGCAACACGGTTCGCTGTTTTAGTGGAAATTGCGAGCATGGTAATAAAACCATTGATGGCATTGATTTACTAATGCTGGTGTTGAAGATTAGTAAGCGCGAAGCGATTATGTTGGCAAAATCATTGATTGGGCATACGCCAGTACTCACCAAAGCTAGACCTAAGCCAGTGAAACGAGCAACTAATCTAACGTTAGGTGATGTGTTTGCTTCATTTGCGAATGGCATGACGCAGACACGCAAGGCGCAGGCTTACGCCAGCAAGCGAGGTTTAGACTATCAGCAATTGGAAATGGGCTACAACTCCGGGCAGTTGCACCATCGTCGGGAAGCTGATTTTTTAGCGGATCTGGAAGCACTGCACATTATTACTGCACTAAAGCGTGGAGGATATCGCAGTTTTGCTAAAGGCTGTTTGATCTTCCCCCTGAAAAATCAGGTGGGTAAGATTTGCAGCTTGTATGGTCGTAAAATTGATGGCAAAGGCCATTATTATCTGACTGGCAGATCCGGGCTGTATCCGGGCTATCCAGCCAAAGACACAGAAAAACTGATCTTAGCGGAAAGTGTGATTGATGCGGCTAGTTTGTTGCAAATTAAGGAGTTACAAGATTATACGATCCTTGCACTGTACGGCACTAACGGCCTCACTTCCGAGCATAAACAAGCCTTGAAGGCACTTCCCAAGCTACAGGAAATCACCATTATGCTCGATGGAGATGAGGCAGGACGCAAGGCAGCAGCTACGATCAAAGCTGAACTACAGCAAATTTTTTCTTCATCTGAGATCAAAATACAGGTTGTTGATTTACCTGAAAATACAGATGTAAATGAACTTTGGGTCAACCATCAATCACCTGAGCTATTTTTAGATTTATTACCAAGAGCACTTGCACCAGCCTGTCTCACTCCCGAACCCTTTCGGGACCAAGAATATTGTTCACGCGGAACAGGTTTTTTAAACGTGGTGAACTCTACCTACCTGATCTGGGAGACCGATCAGCTCAAAATTGAGGTGCTGGGTGGCATGGATTTAACCGTTTTGGATAGCTTGCGAGTGACGCTGC
>CAZBDM010000631.1:0-2851 GCA_964490675.1 uncultured Oligoflexales bacterium | reverse complement strand
GACGCTCAACACAGTTTTATGCTGTCAAAAAATCCTATGAGAAATCCGGGTTAAAAAAGAACAAATTATCGGTTATAATGTTCTATAACTTAGGACAATTTTATGTTCACCATTGATCAAATTGAATGTTTTCAGGCAGTTAGTGAAGAAGGCAGCTTAACAGCAGCAGCCGGGAAACTACGTCGCGCTAAGTCGGCCGTTAGCTACAATCTCGAAAACCTAGAAGAGCAACTTGGCTTTGCCTTACTCGATAGAAGGGGGTACCGCTTAACCCTCACCGACCGGGGCAAACAGTTTCTCGAAAAAGTAAAAGAGTTTCGTCAGCAGGTAGAACAGCTCAATGCCTACGCCGTCCAACTAGGAGATAATGTCGAAACAAAATTAAGGATCTCTTCAACAGCTATTTATCCTTTAACGAAGTTAAGCGCCGCTCTCAAAAAGGCGATCTCAGTGTTCCCGTCGACTGAGATTATCTTCCATCGCGAAGTCTTAAGTGGAGCGAAGATGCTCGCCAACGATGTCGTTGATTTTGCCGTTATCGAAAAATTTACGACCCAAACTAACCTGCAATACAAACTCATCGAAAAGGTCGACCTACCTCTCGTAATATCCTGCAATCACCCCTTTTTAACGCTATCGACAAAGCATCAAACCCTGACTACCCTTAGAACCTACCCACAAATCATCATTCGCAGCACCATTGAAGATGAATTTATCAAACAAGGAGTTGACGACTATGCCTCTTCTTGGAGTGTCTCAGACCTAGCAACAAAAAAAGAATTGATTAAACTAGGGTTGGGTTGGGGGCGGTTACCTCTTCATGAAATTGAAGAAGACCTTAATGAGGGCTCACTTTTTCACTTGAGGCACCTTAAAAGAGATGACAGCATGGATATTTGTGTTGCCTACAAAAAAGATAAGGCGATCGGTAAGGTCGCAAAGTTTCTTTGGGACTTCTTTTGAATGAGTCGATCATGAAAAAGGAGAGTGAGCAAAACGCCTCACGCTTGACGAATTACAGCCGTAACTTTTTGACGACAAGCTCGCCAGCCTCACGCCCCGTTTTTAAAGCGGTTTGCAAAGATGCAATACCTAGATAGTCGCCGGCAAGATGATAATGATCAGGAAGTTTAAATTGCGGATAAAGCCTCTTTTGTTGTACCGGCAGAGCATTTCTAACAACGTTATAATCTAAAAATTCAAAATCAATTTGCGAAAACTGATCTTTAAGTTCTCTTTTGATCAACTCCATTTTTTTCTCTGGCTGATCGATAAATCTTTTTGGGGTAACCGATAAAAGAACTTGACCATGAGGTGCAACATCCGGCGAAACATCTGAAAGAAAGCAGCATGTCCCTATGATGTTACCTTGCTCAGGAAACAAGTAGAGAAAGCGTCCTTGGTCTGGCGATGCGCTTGCTTTGAAATAGTAGGTGACGGTCATTTTGTCTTCAAGATTTCTTTGGTCTGAGAGAAGTTTTAAAATCGCCTGTTGTTCACAAGCGATGATCACTTCCTTAAAGCTGTAGGTATGACCTTGTTCACTCTGAGCAATGCTTCCTTCCAAAGATACAATCCTTTCATTAAGGGTGTAGTCTTCTCGGTCAAGATGGCTAGCGAGTTGATCTGAGACAGCACCAATGCCATGCCTGGGAAGCGCTGCACCTTTGTCAGAAAAGTGACGAAAAAAGTATTTAAAATTAGCTGCACTCGTCTTCAGATGCTCTTCTAGAAAAACACCGCCAAAAAATGGCTTAAAAAAGTTTACTATGATCTTTTCGCTAAACCCATAGGATTTCAAAAAATCACGAGTTGACTGTTCCGAAGTGTCTTCATAGAGAGTCTGATCACTGGTACTTAGGAGACTATTTCTCAGATTAAAGATCAAAAAGTAGTCTTTATAGCTTGCCACCTTGGGAACTAACATCTTGAAAATCTGATCAGGATGACGCCATGGGTCTATAAAAGGTGTTTCTTTGCCGTGATGAGCAATCAGTGCACCGGCCTGAAAGGACTTGAGGTCGAGTTTCTCAATGTTGAGATTTTTATTGACTTCCGGGTAAGAGGAGAGCAGCACTTGAAACCCACGATCAAGGATAAAGCCGTCTTTTTTGTAAGATGATACACGCCCCCCGAGGAAATCATTAGCTTCAACAAGTTGAAAGGAGACCTTATTCTCTTTAAGTACTTTGGCCGCACAAAGTCCTGCAACACCACCGCCTATAATCAACACATCACTGCTTCGACTTTGCAATCATCACCTCTTATGATTTTTTGATTGAATCACTGTTCTATTTTCCTGCACTTTGGTATGTCTATGCAAAGAAAAAAGCCATGATACCGAGAGGACCATCGAGAATGCCCGAAAGTTTGACCCTTGTAAGATTTGAAATACTCTTTCTCGTCCATATGTTTGTCTGTTTTTTTCTGACAGGCCTGATCTGGGTCATCCAAATTGTCCATTATCCTAGTTTTAGTTGGGTTGACCGACAGCGGTTTACCGATTTTTCTGCCTTCCACCAAAGGTCAATCACCTATATTGTCCTACCGACTATGATCCTCGAGCTCACTACGGGAGCAATGCTACTTGTCCATGTTCCTAGCTCCTCGACCTTTATATCTGGAATGCTTCTCATTGCTATTATCTGGTTGAGTACTTTTTTTATGAGCATTCCGCTGCATAGCAAACTGAGCCAAGGCTTTTGCCAAGAGAGCTTTAACCGACTTGTTATCACAAATTGGCCGCGGACCATAGCATGGAGTGCACGTTCTTTAATTCTGTGTTTTTATTTTCTTTCGCATTTTAATGGTACTCATTAGAAGTCGCATCCAATCTTTGACACTACGTGTA
>CAZBDM010000630.1:2234-2854 GCA_964490675.1 uncultured Oligoflexales bacterium | reverse complement strand
TATTCTCTGAGGTTATTCCAATTTTATCAACTAGTTACTTAGTGCAATGGCATTGATTCTTCCTGGTTGAGTTATTATCTCACTCCCTGTCTTCCGCCGTATTTGGCACTGACCTTGCTTAAAGACAATGACTGACGAGTCTACCTGACTCACTAGATCACATCAAACCATCCACAGGAGTGTTTTATGAAACTGACAGGTTCGATTCCCACCGTACAATTACTAAGGAAAATCCAGGTCTTTAAAAAGACCAACAAAAATAAGGCTATAGACCCTAGTGACGTCGACAAAGACCTACCAAAAGAGTTTCAAAACATCGGTGAGGAGCAGCGTGATGCTTGCTTGCTCTCAGATGAACAAAAGTTGCGAACTTCAATGATGACAAATACTTTTCTATTTTGATTGCATTAGGAAAGCAAAAACGCCAAACCCTCATGAGGACTTGGCGCTATTTTCATCGATTGATCAGGATAAGTGGTCGAAAATTTAGCCAGGGTGGCTCAAAATTGACAACTCATCACTTCCGGCCTCCTCTGTTACTACCACCGTCGCCTGCATGAGCAACGTCTTCTACCACAGGAGTAATGAATGATATGGTTGCAGAAGCGAGTAAAATTGAA
>CAZBDM010000630.1:1865-2224 GCA_964490675.1 uncultured Oligoflexales bacterium | reverse complement strand
AATGATGATCATAAGTTTTTTCATAAAAGCCTCTCAAACTTAGGCTGACAAGCCGCACTCGGGTGTTAATTAACATTTTTATTTATCTCATGACAAGCCTTAAAAGACATTATTTTCGGTGTTCTTCGATGATCAAAATGACAGTTTAAATAGAGACTTAGCAGGACTGGCGGTTTCGTCTCTAAAAAAAGGCTTTCTTTTGAAGGCTTTCTACACGACCAGAAATCTGCTGAACTTCATATCGAACTATGATTTAACTATGACAGTAGCTTTAATGATTTCAATTATTTACACTTTTAGAAACGCCTATCAATGAATCCGAAAGCATCGAAGACATCGAGGCTCTGCTTGAAATGGAT
>CAZBDM010000630.1:0-1855 GCA_964490675.1 uncultured Oligoflexales bacterium | reverse complement strand
GATAGAAATTCAATTTCAACCACTCTTTTGACTTTTTTTTCGTTACTCCTTGTAACGATTCTCACTGTCACCTTTTACCGCACCAACATGAGAGAAACTCTTGAAGAAAACCTCTTCGATATTCGGACTCGCATAAAACCACAAAACATTACCCAAGATTTAATTGAAGTCATTCTCATCGATGATGAAACGATCAAACACCTCGAAAACAATTCAAGCGAAGAACTATCACCAGAGGGGATGGTGACTATCATAAAAGCAGCTTTAAAAAGAGCTCCAAAAGCCCTCGGGGTCTTACTGCCCAATCACGATTTTGAATACGATAACGACACGTTTTTACCAGTGATCAATTTAGCCAGCGAACATTCAAATATTTTTTTAGGAGTCTTTGGATTAGATATCGAACGACCAGCAAAAAGAGAAATGAGCAGCTTCGAAAAACGAACTAAGATTCATCAGTATGGCGCTGATACCAACCGCGAGTTCAATCGAGAAATTATTCGCGCCTTACCGCTTAGCAATTTTAGAGGCGAACATCTACGCCCATCATTTGTTTACTTCATGGCATCTAGCTTAGCCACGCCGCAAACAAAGAATCAGCTTCAAGAGTTATACGATCAAAAACTATCCTCTTACCAAGACACAGTAAAAAGCAGTTTCTATTTTGAGGAATTCATAAGACCCCCAACCTTCAAGCTCAACTATGACGAGCCATTTACTTTTAAATCACACGACGCCATGACCCTCATCAACGGACAATCAAAAGCTGATCTAAAAGATAAAATCGTTTTAATTGGTTACACTTCATTTAGAAAAAGACTTGGCAACACGAAAGACAGCACATTTGTCAACACACCCTGGCAATCAAGATCGAATGAAATAAATGCAGAAACTGCTGTTCCATTGGTCTATGTCCAAGCCGTTGGTCTGAGAAATTTGTTAAAAGAAAGGTGGCTTCATGAAGCTTCTCCCATATGGAATATTCTGCAAACACTATTAGTCTGTCTCGTCAGCTTTTTGATTTGGCAACTAACTGTCACTAAAGCGATTATCAGCTACATATCAATGACCTTCTTGCTACTCATTCTGCATGGATTTTCTTTTTCTTATCTAAACATTTTCATTCCTTTGTCTGATTCTTTGTTGTTTTCTTCTTTAGTCATGATATCCGGAGCCTACTTTCGAGCTCGGAAATACAGCGAGCTAAGGGCGATCCACGAAGCTGAAAACCAGAACAAAAAGTCAATCGCTAATATTCAAGCTAGGTTTTTAAAGTACTTCTCCGATGAGATTTTAAACCAGAATGAAAAAGTAAAGACTAACTTGGCTAGACTAGCGGAAAAAACCAAGCATATCCCCAATACAATGCAACGGGTTTATCAAAAGTCTCTCGAAAGTAGTGTTGAGCTCGAAGAGTACATGACGAGTGTCAGCCAGTTTGCAAACATTGATAATGTCAGTCTTCAAAAAGTCAACAAAAGCAACATCCACTTACCATCATTGATTAAAAAGATAGTCAACCAGTTTGAGAATAGAATTGCTGAGACAAACTTAAAGGTAAAATTCAACTTTGATCATGAAAACATTTCGAGTGATGAGTTTTTTCTCGAGCCCATTTTATTTAACCTGGTATCTAACGCCGTAAAATACTCCCGTAAAGGCGAAGAAATCGACATCTCAGTATTCAAAGACAGCAGAAAGTGGGTCCATATTTCCGTACAAGATAGTGGCCCGGGTATTCCAGAACATTTGAGAAAGAGAATTTTTGAGAAATTCTATAGAATCAAAGATGACAATGTTTACAAGATAAAAGGCACCGGTCTGGGGCTCTATTTAACCAAGTTTTTTACCGAAA
>CAZBDM010000629.1:2462-2864 GCA_964490675.1 uncultured Oligoflexales bacterium | reverse complement strand
TATCTCAAAGGTTTGATTGGATTGCAGGTGTTTTTTTATGAGAAATCCGGGATAGATATTGTGATTCTTTAAAACTGCGCTTAATAACATAGTCATCATACTCAAGGTGGTTCTCCAACAACACAAATTCAACACCAAAACGATAAGGTAAATACCGCATAAAGGCCCCATAACTAACAAAACGGTCATGTCTGCCTGTCTGGTTTCTGATTTCAGAAAAACGGTACTTTCTAGATCCCCATTCAAGTCCGAAAAAGAAAGATCTCGGGTTGAGGCGGGTAAATAAGTTTTCGTCGAGATAAGTATAGCTTTTTTCTATGATGCGTTTGTTGTCGAGCACGATTGATACTGACCTGTTACCATCGTAGTCCTCGACCGCAATTTCTTTTTTACCGAGTTTGT
>CAZBDM010000629.1:0-2452 GCA_964490675.1 uncultured Oligoflexales bacterium | reverse complement strand
GATTACCAATCTTAAGATTCCAGTTTTTTTTCGAAATGACTTGGGTACGTCTAAATAGAAAAGATCGTCGCTTTCGTCCTCATCTTCGTTCCCGAGAGCTAATGATGTTTGTAGACTGGTCAAAATGATCAGACCTATACTGAATAACTTTCCTAATTCACCTATTTTCATCGGTTATCTCCAATTTCACTCAACAGTTGTAGGAAAGACGAAGCGACCAATGATATAGCGCAAAAAAAACGAATGATTTGGTAAGAAAGCCAGAAAAAACGCACAGGAAGAATCTTAACACTGACGAAACAACTGCTGACAAGCCATTTTAAATAGCTAGTTTTATTTGGATTATTGTCTTGGCTTTTATTCAGTTAATCTCATCTTTGATTCACCGATAGATTTTCTGTGAGGTAGAGAAAAACATAAATTCGGGAAAAAACATGCGTTTTAGATACTTGATGAGCATCTTTGGGATACTGTTTTTATCATGTAGCCAACAGAAATTTAACGCAGAAAAATCCAATCCAGGAGATCGTAACGATCAATTAATTGCCAGCGACCAAGAGTCCAACAATAGCAACTCGACAAATCAAGAGAACAATGAAAACGACGCGAAGGTCTACATTCCCGATCAATACAAAAATTATAGTGACACGGTCGAAATCGGTGAAGGGTCCGTGGTCGCAACAGATACAACCTCATCGTATCTAACAATGCCGGAAGACCTTTCTGTAACAGCTGTCTCACAGTCAGTTAAGGTCGTAAACAGTGAAAAAATAAATGATGGCATCGTCAAGAGTTTCGCTTTAGAGATTAAGGTTAATGAAGACATCAGCGAAGAGACCCTTAAAAATTTCGGTGTCTTTTATCAGGTCGAAAGACAAAATCGTCATCGCTACCTAGGCTATATCCCCCCACAAAACATCAAGCTCGGTAGCCGAGAGAACACTTTGATGTTTGATTTACAAGGACTAGGTAGTTATCAAGTCGCAAAACTGCAACCTTCCGTTGATCAATCCTACGAAAAGGACCTCGACGAGCTCGCTGCATCAAATCTGATACTCCGCTACTTTCTCGATGAAACATCGTCAGGCTCAGAGCCCACTGAGGTGGCCGATGCAGCTACAGATCCTCTTAATTTGAAGCTTGATTATGACAGTGGATTGTTGAGCTATCACAAAGAAGTGACGGGAAAAGGGCTTCGCTTTACCAAAGATGCCGGCAGTACGGCTTCCGCTGCGATTCCCATGGTTGGGACTAAGATCTTCCCCAACTTCAAAGACAGCCATGATTTAACTATCGAAGTCGTCTTAAAGATCACTGACAGTGAAGTCGATGGCAGTCGCCTCGTTCATCTAGGATCCCCTGCATCGAATAGCCGTTTTTCGCTGCGATCCTATCCAAACGGATACATAGCATTCGCCCGCAACGGTACGATCAGAGCTGGGTGGAAAGTTACAAGCCAAGAGCGAATGGTCCTGACTCTGGTCATGGATTCAAAGCAAGAGGAAGCCGTCGATCGTATAAACCTCTATGTTAACGGTGAAAAACACGAAAAGCTCGATCTCAGCACAGGACAAACGCCAGATTTTTTCAATTTTGATAGCGTCGAAGTTCTTGCTCAAAATACACGATTCTCTCTCGACGAGACCAACCAAACAGAGCATTTTTATCTAGGAAACCGACTTTCCGGTGGCTATTCATTCACTGGCTCGATCTATTACGCGGCCATCTACAGTTCTTTCCTCACAGAAGACCAAATTAAGACTAACTCGCAAAGACTCTTGCGCTTCGACGATACCTGAGTGCTTCACTTTTTTTGATGGAATTTCCGCGACTCCGTTATAAATTAGACATGTGCTTCTTATACCAGAATCCTGGGAGGAACTGCCATGTCTGCAGCAAATTATATCCAATGGTTCAAAGACATCAGCATCCAAGATATCCCGAAAGTCGGCGGCAAAACCGCGTCTCTCGGAGAAATGTACCGTAATCTGTCAGATAAGGGCATTTCCGTACCTAATGGGTTCGGAATTACAGCCAATGCTTACTGGCTTTACCTCAAAGAAAACAATCTTGAGACTTTTATTAAAGACATCATTTCAAGCCATAACCTTGACGACCCGGCTTCACTGCGAGCAGCCGGCCATAGCATACGTCGGGCTTTAATCGATGCCAAAATACCTAGCCCGATTGAAACAGAAATCAAACAAGCTTATCGAAGTCTTTGTGAAGATAATCCGACCGTTAGCGTCGCTATTCGCAGCAGTGCAACAGCTGAAGACCTACCTGATGCAAGCTTTGCAGGCCAACAAGAGACCTTTCTCAATGTTAAATCAGAATCAATGGTTCTCGCAGCATGTAAGCAATGTTTCGCTTCGCTGTTTACAGACAGAGCGATTTCCTATCGCCAGCACAAAGAATTCGATCACTTTGCAGTGGCTCTATCTATCTGTGT
>CAZBDM010000628.1:0-2869 GCA_964490675.1 uncultured Oligoflexales bacterium | reverse complement strand
TCGTTTAGTTAGAGTCACCGTTATACTTTGCAAGGATCGCCTTCAGTGCCGTAAAGGTCTGTCCGGACCCTTTAAATTTAAGGTTTTCGTTAGAAGGGTTATTAGCCACTTGTGAATTAGACCCATTACTAAGAGTCAACTTATCGGTCGTGCTTGTCGAGCTTGTTCCTGAGCAAGTTTGCACATTGCCAGAGGCAAAATAAGAATTGAGAGAAGTCCGGTCGGCAGTCTCGATTGTCCCGCTGTCAAGTCCACCATCGCAAGACGTCCCCGTACAGCTATAGGCTCCCGATGAAAGAGTTATATCTAAAATCGATGCCGTACCACTTGTGGTTGTCTCATACTTTATTGTCGTGGGAGTAAACGAGACATCAGTGCAATTGACTTCAGTGGTTGCATCATCCTTACTATCGCTACTGCTACAGGAAGAAAGGACAAAAAGGGCAAAAATTGAAGAAAGCACAACTAGTCTTTTCATGACGGACTCCACTTAGATTTTTGACGATTCAGTAATAATCATACACCACTGCCCAACCTAGCGGAAGTCGCTCAACCATCGGACGACTTTACCGATACATCGATTGACTTAATTTGCGCGACATGAGGCTTTGAATGAACGACAAAAACAACAAGAATCAGGAATCAAACTCAGAAGATTTAGTTAGCTTTGTAGAAGGACTGAAGCATCAATGGATGGCGACGATCGATGCTCTTATCGACCCTTTAATGATCGTCGATACAGACTACAATATCAAAAAGGCTAATAAAGCCTTGGCAAGCTTCGCCGACAAAAAGAGTATCAAAGCGGTTCTTGGTAAAAAGTGTTACGAAATCTTTGGCGACAACAAAGAACCGTGCACTGGCTGTATGATGAAAGAGTCCTCAGAAAACAAAGAACCTCTGACCTTTTCTCTCAACAATGTCCGCAAAGAATTTTTTTACGAGGTGACCTCCCAACCAATTTATGATGTCAAAGGTCAACTTGACGGCCTTGTCCATATCTATCGCGACCGCACCAAAGCCAAACAGATGGAAGCTCAGCTCGTCCAGAGTGAAAAGTTAGCATCGATTGGCTTGTTAGCGGGCGGTGTCGCCCATGAAATCAACAACCCACTGGGTGGTATTCTTATTTTTTCTCAGATGCTGCTTAGAGAAATACCAAAGGACAGCCCGCACTACGAAGATGTTGTCGAAATCGAAGCTGCGACCCAAAGGTGTAAGTCAATTGTTGAAAGATTGCTCGACTTTGCACGACAGCAACCGACCGGTGATCAAGAGCCTTTAGAATGCGTCAATGTGGTCGAAGCAGCCAAGACAGCCCTGCGCTTTGGTCGCGTCGCCGACCAGGCAAGACGCTGCGAAATAGACGAGTTGTGGCATGATAGCGACTTCCCAGTGATGGCCGATCGCAACAAGCTCATTCAAGTATTCCTCAACCTCATTCAAAACGCCTTTCAAGCAATGCCAGATGGTGGCACCTTAGTCCTAAAATCGCACGTCGAAGATCGTGTTAAAGGCAAATTTGGCGTCTTTGAGGTTCAAGATACTGGTGTTGGTATTCCCAAGGAAAACCTCAAAAGAATCTTCGACCCTTTCTTCACGACCAAAGATCCCGGCGAGGGGACCGGTCTCGGACTTGCCATTTGCTACGGTATGGTGCAAGAGATCGGGGGTCTTCTCGAAGTCGATAGCTCGGTGAACGTCGGCACAACATTCCGCCTGACGCTACCGCTAGCTGATGAAAGCCAGCAAAAAAGCGCCTCCTAAACAAAAAAACGTCACCTTTTCAGGTGACGTTTGTGCTCTCGTCTAAGATTTTATTTATGGATAGGTTGGATAAGGAGTTGGTGTTGGGTAAGCCCCATACCATCCCGGATTATAACCATAGCAAGACATCGGCGTTGTAATCGCATTGAACTCCCAACTATCTTCGTCACCGTCAAGAACAGCGACATTATTCGGATAGCAACTCGAATAGAATACGCCAGCTAGTTTAGAGTTTTGTTTGATGCAGTAAAGTGACATCGGATCTTCAAGATGAATATTGACAATCGTCGCGTAACTATCAACCCGCATCATGACAAGTCTCGGTCCAACAACGTAACCTCTTTGGTCTCTAATCGTTATATTTTTGCCCCAATAGGAGAAGTTACCTTGGGTATCGTCAACATACCAAGCTCCTCTTGAGGAGATACCGCCTTCTTTACTGATCTCTTCGATACATTCACTGAGATCTTCGAATTCATAATACTTAGCTCGGTCATGCGGATACTTATAATTTCCCTTTCCATCCGAGCAGAAAAGATCATGACCACAACCCGGCCAATTGGCGAAGTCATCGCCTGGATCGTCATTAAGGTTAGTATCATCACTGCCGTTGCTGCCATTACTCCCGGTACTTCCATCATCAGCAGGCGGGGTGTAAGTGGAATCGTTGCCACTATCTCCCACATCAGAACCCGTACCGTCATCGGATTGAGCAGCAGGGTCGACTTGTTCACCTGGATTGCTTTCTCTTTTCTTTTTGTTATCGGTCTTGCAACTACTGAAAAACACGACAATGCCGAGACTAAAAAGAATTAGTTTAAAAAATTTTGACATACTCATCTCGCTGTCCCTTATCTGGTCTAGTCATTCAGTGCGATGCAATGAGCATTCCAATAGAATTCAGTCATAAAATCCGCTCGCGAGACACCCGCAGTACACTGATTTAATTGTTTATTTTCAACAAAACGCTATGCTAAACAAATCGCAGGGTTTCCGAAAAACTGTAAAAAATCTAAACACCAGATCATTTTGGAGTCGATTACGAGCCACAATGCTGTTGCATTAAGGGGTTTTTCCCCTTGTGGTTAAAGGCATTCATTAC
>CAZBDM010000627.1:1863-2878 GCA_964490675.1 uncultured Oligoflexales bacterium | reverse complement strand
CCCTCAAGGGGCGTCATCCCCATAGAGGTATCGACGGACCAGCCCTGATCGATTGCACAAGCTGAGCAGCCATTGCCAAGATGGAGAGTGATTATTTTAACCTTTTCCTTCGGAATATTCATAAGCTTACGGTAACGATAAGCAACGTAGCGGTGGGAAGTCCCATGAAAGCCGTACCGTCTGATCTTGTATCGTCTGTAGAATTGGTACGGCAAGGCGTAGAGGTACGAGCACTCTGGCATGTGGGCGTGAAATGCTGTGTCAAAAACTGCTCCCTGTGGAATCCCCGGTCCGAGAACCTCTGTAATCGCCTCGATGCCGGCCAAATTTGCCGGGTTGTGGAGCGGAGCCAGCTCGATGCACTCCTGGATGCTCTCTAGGACCTCTTGGTCGATCAAAGTCGATGTTTTAAAGGCTTCTCCTCCGTGGACGATGCGGTGGCCAACGGCATCAATGGAAGCCAAAGTATCGACCCCCTCAACTTTTGACTGCGGACTGACCAGCCAATTAAGGACATACTCGATGGCTGATTTATGATTGCGAAACGGCAAAGCGTGCTTGACAGTTTTCTGACCAGGAACCTTCAGGGTAATGATCGACTGCGAACCAATACGTTCGATCACGCCCTTGGCTTTAAGCTTGTCTGCATTAGCTTTCATGATTTCACTGCTGGTTTCAATCAGCTGGAATTTAAGCGACGAGCTTCCACAATTGAGAACAAGAATATTCACGCTTAGACCCTTCCTTAGAAAGTCAATCCAATGACTTAGGCTTAGCTCAACTCTTCCGAGCAGACAAGTCGAGCTTTGTTAATTCCATTTAAATGCCAGGAATTAGACGCGCAGAAGGTAATGTTGATCGTCATTCTGACATGATGGTCGGAATTGGAAAATCGCATCGAAAGCTCCTTCAGACAGACCTCGTAAACAACTGCGACTAAGCCATTGACAGACTCTTATTGTAATATATCATGCAGTCATAGGCGCAGCTTGGCTTGAAGATTGGGAGGGGTAAG
>CAZBDM010000627.1:231-1853 GCA_964490675.1 uncultured Oligoflexales bacterium | reverse complement strand
GCAGTCATAGGCATCAAAGTGAGTTATGGCGCAATTATGACGAGGACTTTGCTCCATCATTTGCTTTTTCTAAAAGAAGATTTGCATAAAGACGGGGATCATTGTGGATCAAACTTCAATTTGCAGCGAACGAGCAACAAAATTTTGTATTTCTTCGCTCTCATTGCGTTAGATCGCCCTCCTAACACGCAGATGGCACATGGCTTGCTATCTGGTAGGCATCAGGAGCTGAATCCCTAAATAATCCAACTGGAGGGAACTATCGTGTCGGAATTCAACTTAAAACAGTACGGAATCGATGTAAAAAACATCGTCAGAAACGCTTCAGCAGCTTTTCTCTACGAAGAAGCTGTCCGTGAAGACTCATCTGTCATCGCTTCTAACGGTGCACTTGTCGCCTTTTCTGGAGAAAAGACTGGTCGTAGTCCGAAAGACAAACGTATCGTTGAACACCCCGAAAGCACCAATAATATTTGGTGGGGCAATGTCAACATGAAGATCGACGAGAGCACCTTTTCGATCAACCGCGAAAGAGCCCTCGACTACCTCAATAGCCGCGACAAAATCTACGTTTTTGATGGCTTTGCAGGATGGGACAAAGACCGTCAGCTAAAGATACGCATCGTCTGCACCCGCCCCTATCATGCTCTCTTTATGAATAACATGCTTATCCGCCCCACTCAGACTGAACTTTCTAACTTTGGCGACCCTGATTACGTCATCTTTAATGCAGGTAAATTCCCTGCCAACAGCAACACCTCCTATATGACCTCGAAAACCAGTGTCGATTTATCGTTCGAACATAAAGAGATGGTCATTCTTGGAACTCAGTACGCTGGCGAAATGAAAAAAGGCGTCTTCACGATCATGAACTACCTTATGCCAAAGGAAGGCGTTCTTTCTGCTCACTGCTCAGCCAACGAAGGCGAAGATGGTGATGTGTCTCTTTTCTTTGGCCTTTCAGGGACCGGTAAAACAACCCTGTCAGCAGACCCCCGCCGGAAATTAATCGGCGATGACGAACACTGCTGGAGCGAAAACGGTGTTTTCAACATCGAAGGCGGCTGCTACGCTAAGTGCATCAATCTTTCTGAAGAAAAAGAACCTGACATTTACCGGGCCATTAAATTCGGCTCTCTTCTTGAAAACGTCGTTCTTGACCCAGTCACAAGAGACGTCGATTACGACGATGTCTCCCTTACGGAAAACACCCGTGTTTCCTACCCAATCGATTACATCGACAACGCTAAGGTGCCTTGCACAGGCAAGCATCCCAAGAATATCATCTTCTTAACCGCAGATGCTTTTGGTGTGTTGCCTCCTATTGCACGTTTAAACCCTGAGCAAGCAATGTACCACTTCATCAGTGGATACACTGCAAAAGTGGCTGGCACCGAGATGGGCGTCACTGAGCCCGAAGCGACCTTTTCAGCATGTTTCGGGGCCGCCTTTATGGTTTGGCATCCCACTAAATACGCTGAGCTCTTGGCTGAAAAAATGCGTCAACACAACGCCAAAGCATGGCTCATCAATACGGGTTGGACAGGCGGGCCTTACGGCATTGGTAGCCGCATGAAACTCTCCTATACAAGAGCGATGATCGATGCGATCCACGATCGGTC
>CAZBDM010000627.1:0-221 GCA_964490675.1 uncultured Oligoflexales bacterium | reverse complement strand
GACGGTATCTTTGGGCTTGAGATTCCGGAATCTGTGCCAAACGTGCCTTCAGAGCTTCTCATCCCAGCGAACACTTGGTCAGATAAAAAGCAATATGACGAAAAGGCAAAACACCTTGCTCATCTCTTCGAAGACAACTTTAAGCACTACCATTCTGGTGCTTCAGCGGAAGTGATTAAGGCGGGCCCACCCGTTTAACCGGGATCCGAAATGTTTTGAAA
>CAZBDM010000626.1:0-2879 GCA_964490675.1 uncultured Oligoflexales bacterium | reverse complement strand
AAAATAAAGTCTTTGGTGGTTGCATCGATTGATCAAGCATCGCGGTTCCCCTTTTTTACTTGGACGTTTAACTGGTCTTGTTTTTCTACGGCCAGGATTGTCAGCGCTTTTTTGTCAATTTTTCCTCTTTCGGTAACAGGAAACTCATCTAGCGGGACTATCATCGAAGGAGTGCAGTAGTAGGGGAGAAGAGCTTCAATAGATTGTTTGGCCTGAATTAAATTTACTGTCCTCGGCCTTACGAAAGCGACCAGATTTCGGCTATCAAGCTTAAGCGTCACCGCTTGTTTACAACTTGCTACAGATTCCAATGCAGCTGAAACTGAGTCAAGTTCTACGCGAAATCCTCTGATCTTCACCTGATCATCAGTGCGACCAAAATGCTCTAACTCACCATTCTCTGTCCACCTGCCTAAATCCCTTGTGCGAAACATATAGTGACCTTCGCCTAGAAATGGGTCTGGCTTGTAGCGATCTTTTGTTAGTTTTTCATTACCAAGGTAGCCCTGGCTGACACAATCACCTCCGGCCCACATTTCACCAACTTCACCGATCGCACAGGGCTTAAGATTATCGTTAAGAATGTAGACCGTATTATTGGGCGTCGGCTTGCCAATGGTGAGTTTTCTACCGTCATTTTTATATTCTTGCATCGTGTTCACAATCGTTGTTTCGGTAGGACCACAAGAATTATAAAATGTTGCAAAACTTGACCATTTATCTGCTAAAGGTTTTGGACAAGGCTCCCCTGCAACCGCAGCTACTTTGACTTTTTTGCAGCGGTCAGCGTTTAGGCTTGCCAAAATGCTCGGTGTTGCAATAACGACGTCGACCTTTTCGACGGTTTCCGAAATATCTTTTCCTCTGATCAGCAAGGTCGCCCCATGAGAGAGTGCCCCCAATATTTCCCAAGCTGCCATATCAAAGGAAATATTGAGAATCTGTGATACTTTTAGGCCTGGAGCCATTTTCAAATCACCGGGGCTTGTTAAAAGGATATTGGTGATATTTTTATGAGTCACGGTTACACCGTTCGGCATCCCCGTGGTGCCAGAGGTAAAAAGAATAAAACAGCTACTTAGAGGATTGAGTTTCTCGACATGCAAAGTCCTTTTAGCTTGATCAGCTTTTGTGCAGGTCTTTAGTGATTCATCGATGGCAATACACTCTTCTCCGACGCTTGCGGGAATACGGTGTCTCAGATGAGAAAGAGTAAGAATTTTTTTCATTCCACACATTTTAATAATATGCCGCAGCTGTTTAGTCGGGACGACTCTCGCATCTTGCGGAACATAAGCAGCTCCGGTTTTCAAAACTGCTAAAATTCCGACGACCATAGGGATGGAACGCTCTAGGAAAAGACCAACATGATCGCCAACACCAACGCCCGATGCCCTTAGACGAGCCGCAAGATTCTCTGCTTGGCGGTTTAACTCTCCATAGGATATCTTTTCTTCTAAGTGCTCGACAGCAATTGCATCTGCTTGAATGGCGGCAAAATGCTCAAAAGCATAATGAATGCACGCAAAAGCAGGTTTCTCGTAACGCCCCTCACCGAACTCCTTGAACTTTTTCCAGTCCTTCTTACTAAGAAGATGACTCTGGCAGTTTTCTTCTGACATAAAAATCGTCTTTTTTTGTGACGGCCTTTTGGCGCAGTCCACCCATTGAGAAACAGTCATAATTTCCCCTAATTTCTATTTGTTAATCGCTTCAGGTAAGTCCTAATTCTCTTATAGGCGAGTTCCACTTGTTTCGATATTTTAAATCATATAATTTTGTGTTAGATTTTTTCTAATAACGGAAATGTAACCATGATCCCTGAGCTAGCGAAACACACAGAAAAACTTTTTTATTTTTTTGAAGTGGCGAATATTGGAAGCCTGCAAGCTAGCGCAAGAAAATTAGGTGTTTCCGCACCAACTCTTTCCTATTCGATCAAATGCCTTGAAGAAATCTCAGGAGTCAAACTCTTTAATAGAAGTAAGATGGGAGTCACGCTTACCGAAGCTGGAGAAAGACTCTTAACGTTCTGTAGAAAGTTTTATCGCGAGCTTGAGGAAGTTGAGAATCTCTTGATCAACCCCACAGAAACCCCACTCACACGAGTGAAAGTCGGAACTTTCCAGTCGATTGCCATTTATTTCTGGCCGTTTCTGCTTGATGCTCTCAAAGAAGATCCAAATTTGTCGATTTCTATTATGACTAACCGTTCGCAAACAGTTCTCGAAGCACTCCACAGGAGAGATGTCGATATAGCGTTAACAGTCGAAGCAGGTGAGCAAGTCAACCTAATTCGACATGAGCTTTACAAAGACGACTACGCCGTTTTTGCTTCTAAATCGGCCCCCAAAACAAAATTCAGTAGAGATCAGTTGAGGAAGATTTCATTCATGTACATTCCCGATGCACGTGATCAGAATGGAATAACTCTGAGACAACACCTTCACAGTTGGGGGGTTAGTTTCAAAGAAGAATTTGAACTTGACTCCTTCGAAGTCATCACAGAGTTTATCACACGTAACTACGGCATCGGTATTTTACCGAGTAAAGTCGCCAAAACCTACAGCGACAGACTAAAGAAAGTCCGCCTTGAAGGAATGCAAACAGCACGATTTGGTACCCACCGTTTTTTCTTAAGTTATCGAGACGACCTTGAGTTACCTCAGAGTCTTATGAATCACTTTCTTGAGTCAGCAAAACTTGCTGTCGGTCAAATGAGTCGCTGATTACTTTCGTTTTTGAGAGCTTTTTTTAAGGAACTTTACACGCAAGGGGTACGGGCATACTTTGCCGTCCTTTAAGCGACCAAGTTTCAGCCAAAAATCCCAAGGGAGGTTTCCCGCTTCAAGTGTCGAGGTTGGAAAGAAAAACCCTAA
>CAZBDM010000625.1:0-2880 GCA_964490675.1 uncultured Oligoflexales bacterium | reverse complement strand
TAAGGGCAAGACAGAAAAAGAAAGGCTCTCTTTTGTAGTAAAAACGCCTAGAGAAGAAGCGACGCGGGAAGTGGCGGAGACTAAAGATGATGAGATTTTGCCCCCTTATTAAAAGTAGAATTTAAGTTTGTGGACTACTCTTCGGTCATGCAGTGATTGATGCCCTCTTTTTGGAGGCGAGCTTCGACAATAAATTTTTCTTTTTCGTCGGCCATAGCGGCCTCGATTTCTTGCTCGCAGACCAAGTAGCGGGTACCATCAGCACATTGGAGGATTTGGTAGTTTTCATCAAGATCGAGGATTTTTTTCAGGGCTTGAGGTTTCTGTCCGTCGGCGCAGGTGGGGCTTTCTGGAGCGAGGCGGCTGAGGTAGAGGTCGGGATCTTCTGGGTCGGGGGTAAATTGGATTTGGAGGGGGGCGCTGAAGTCGAAGAGGTCCATGTCTTCGGTAGTGAGAGCGTCATTAGGTTGACTAGTGGCTTTAAGTTGATCTGATTTGTCAGCTTTGTTTTTTGCCATGGCAGTCGATTCATTTGCTTCTTCAATTGCTGTTGGTTGAGGATCATTAGGCTGCCAGTCGTTGACGGTAGGGACTTTTACGATGTTGACTGGAGTAATGGAGTTAGGACCAGTAGATGCTGAATTTTGAGCTGTTTTTTTAGAACCGTCCTGATATTGGCTAGCGATGTAGGTGGAGGCGCCAAAGATTGTCATAAGAGCTAAGGCTCCGACAAGTTGCCGTAAATGTTTTGGTGATTTTTTACTATTGCTTAAGAGATCATTAATAGTAATGGCATTCCTTTCAGTTTTTGTATTTTTACGATTTGAAGTGATTATCTCTTGATTAAGAAAAGCCTTAACCCCTCTGCCACGTTTGACTGTGATTACTTTTTTCGATTTTCCATCCTTACCTACACTGCGTACTTGTCCAGAGATTACTTGTGATGGTTCGCGAGTGTTGACGATTTGTGGTCTTACTGAAGTAGAGGAAGGTTTGTTGGTTGCAGTTTTTGCTGGGGCCTTATCGAGCTGAAGAGATGCACTGTTTTCCCCTTGGCTTTCATCAGTGTTTTTAAGATAAATGTTTAAGCTGTGGCCATCGACAATAGCAGCTGTTCTCGCTCTAATTGCGGCGATATCTTTGTCGGTCAAAGGTCCGCTTTCTAATTCTAACTCACGGTGAAAGGCTGCTAGTTGACGACTTTTCCTTTCCTCAGCAGCTTTACGATCTTGTTCTATTTTGGCGAAAAGGTCTTCAAAAAACCTCAAAGTGTCCTCGTCGATATCAGTGATTCTAGATCTTCTTGGCTCAATATCTTGTGTAGTGGAGGTTTGAACAGGCTCGTCTGATTGTCCGAGAGCCTCTAATACACCGGAAATTTCATCGGCACTGAAGACGCGACTAGATTCCTGCCCCGGTCTTTCGACGTTTTCCGGTTCACGATCTTTTGGTAATGGTGGTGGGAAAAATTCCTTGGACATATTTTTCTTTAAATATAGCTAGTATTATTTTTTACAATAAATAGCCATAAAAGTCAATAAGAAGTGGTATTTAGTTTGACAGGGGCGGATTTTTTGTTAGAATGCTCCTGTCATAGATGGAAGGCAGGCATATTTGTCGGAAGTCCTCCGGAGACTAAAACTCGATATTTGGGTCAGCTGTTACAGCTTTTCCTTCGAAGTCTCAACCTCTATGATGAAGTTGAGTTTTTATTTAATTATTACAATATGCCATTAACTAGAGAACAAAAGGAAGAGCTAGTGAAGCAAATGACCGAAAAGATGAAGGAAGCTAAGTCTGTGGTTTTTGCTGAATACAAAGGGCTCACTGTTGAAGACATGGACACTTTGAGAGCAAAGATGCGCGAACAAGGCGTGAGCTTTCAAGTAGCCAAAAAGACTTTGATGAGACTGGCGGCAAAAGAAGCCAGGTACGAAGAAATCCCTGATGAAGTGATAGAAGGAGCAGTTGGTGTTGCCTTCGGGATGGAAGATGAAGTTGCTGCGGCAAAATTGCTTCATAACTTTGCAAAAGACAACGACAATCTCAAATTGAGAGGAGCACTTTTTGAAGGAAAAGTACTTGGCAAGGACAAAACTAAGGAATTAGCTTTGATCCCTGGCAAGGAAGAGCTCTTAGCGAAATTTGTTTACCTACTGAAAGCACCTGTACAAGGATTCCATGGGGTATTGCACAATACCGTTGGTGGCTTTGTGAGAGTGCTCAATGCGGTTAAGGAAAAGAAAGAACAAGAAGGAGCCGCTTAATTACCAAACAGTTAATAATTAATCACACATTTAACCAAAAAATTATGGCTGAAGAAGCAAAAACAGAAGAAACAACTCCTGCAGTTGAACTCAGCAAAGATGCTGAAAAAATTATGGATTTGGTAGAAAAACTACCTGTTCTCGACCTGGCTAATCTCGTAAAAGCTTTGGAAGAAAAATTTGGCGTAACTGCTGCTGCTCCAATGATGGTAGCCGGTGGTGCTGCTGCTGGCGGTGCCGGTGGTGATGACGCTGGTGCTGATGACGGTAAGAAAAACGTAATGCTTACTGCTGCCGGTGGTCAAAAAATCGCTGTAATCAAGGCTGTACGTGAAATCACCGGTCTTGGTCTTAAAGAAGCTAAGGACCTCGTTGACGGTGCTCCAAGTGCTGTTAAGGAAGGTGTTGAAAAAGCTGAAGCTGAAGAGCTTAAGAAAAAATTGGAAGAAGCTGGTGCTACTGTTGAATTGCAGTAATCGACTAGAAAAATCCTTAAAAAGACTCGGACTTTGGTTCGGGTCTTTTTTGTTGGGCTGAGAAGCGGGAAAAATTTGACTTTCGGGTACTGTTAAGCAAACGAAACTGAGTTAATAGTTTTTGCTAGGAACGAAGC
>CAZBDM010000624.1:0-2882 GCA_964490675.1 uncultured Oligoflexales bacterium | reverse complement strand
GAACGTATTCTTGATGTCAACCTTGCTTTGATCCCAGATGGTGAGTATCACCTACTTCTTTGTTCTGAGCGAACAAGTTGTAATTTACCGGCGAGTTACCGCTCAAAGGACTTCAAAAGAAAATTGCAAGATGCATTCATGAACGGACAAAAAGACAAGTTCGCAAGCTTTTATAAATCTGCCTTCTCAGACAATCCAAAGATTATCGGCGCTGCTCCTTTTATTAAGGTCTCGAAAGATGAGATCACTCGATCTCTAAGAAGAAAACTCATTGTCAATGACCAGTTCGTTCAGCCCACCTATCAAAACCCGCAAAGAATTCAAGTAAACTTCGCTAGTCAAATTCACATAAAATTTTCCTCAAAATATGCTTCCCGAGATTCTAACGCTTGCAATGAGCCCATTTCCGTACTTTTACTTAATCTTGGTCTATCAAAAGTATCTATGACAGACTTTCGAAAGGGGGTACGTTTTGATATTAATAGTGACGGTTTTTCAGACCTTGTCTCCTGGCCCGAAGGAAAAGATCTCTATTTTTTAGCACGTGACTTAAATAATAACGGCCGTATTGACAATGGCAAAGAGTTGATCTCAAGCTCTCTATCAAAAAACTCAAATCCCTTTGAAGGGTTAAAAATATTTGATGAGAACAATGATTTTAGAATTTCTTCAAGTGACTCTGTCTTCGATGAGTTACTTCTCTGGCAGGACACCAATAAAAATGGCATCAGCGAAGCTACTGAGTTAACTAGACTTGCTGATCGAGATATTTCCTCTATCATCCTACATGCCGCTAACGTCTCACAAATTGGTCCATTTGGTGCCATATCACTTTATCGAAGCCATGCCGTCACCGGAAAAAAGGCGAAAAAAATAGTATTTTCCTTGGTCTTACCAAAGAAAATACCATACGAGGAAGTCTCAAGACTTTAATTTCCAAGACTCTTCACGCGCAGTACACGCCTCAATTTTATGTTAGAAGTCCTGTAATAGTTAGATAAGAGGCTTTCTCTTTAAGGTGAAAGACATCTCGATAGATGAAAGGTTTTCTAGCATTAAACCATTCGAACAAGTTCATCGAATAGATTGGAACATATTGACGTATAAGCCTTAAGCGAGTTTTTTCAAGGTATCCACGTAATCTTGCTTATAGCTGTTTCGATTTAAGTGTTTTCCCCCTTCAAGACGTTTTTTTCCACTCGTATAGATGGATTTTATGGCGTCCCTTCCACAACCATAGACAAAAGCAGAAAGTATTTTACCGGTTGGTTTAGCTGCTAAATGATAATGATCTTTATCGATCAGAATTCCATCGAAAAAGCTGCCCTTTTTAAAATGACCAACTTTTCCTTTATAAGCCGTCGCTTCTCTCCCACCTAAGCCAATCATCTTAATAAGTTCTTCTCCTGATTCACTACCAGGACGTCTTGAAAAAATATTTCTTTTCTTTTCGATCATCCTCTGTCCGTAGTCTAAGAGACGCATGTTTTCTAAGAAAGAAATACTGATATGACTATCTGTACCAATAGATATCCGACCATCGTGTTTTAAAAAGTCAACAAGAGGAAAAAACCCATCTCCCAAATTACCTTCAGTTGTGGGACAAATCACTGCTTTAGCGAGGCTTTGCGCGATTATCTTTACTTCATCAGTATCAATATGTGTTGCGTGAACAAGCGACCAACGATCATTCAACTCAATACTCTCGGCCAAAAGCTTGACCGGACGCTTACCTTTCAAAGCAAGACAATCCGAAACTTCTTTCAACTGTTCCGCAATATGAATGTGAAAAGTCATAGTGTCCTTTAGCTGATCGACAATCGTTTTGATGTCTTCTATCGGAGCCGCCCGAAGAGAATGAAAGCCACAAGCTAAGTCTGACATCGGATAACTTTGAAGGTTTTTTTTGAGATCATCATAAAGCTCAAGGTATTGTTCGGCATTCTGACTGACAAACCTTCTCTGTTCGGCCAGAGCAGATTTATTAAAATTACTGTTTTTGTAATAGATTGGAATAAGCGTCAATCGCATCCCTACTTCTTCTGCGGCAGCCATCAATCTTTCTGACATCTCTGTTTTTTGGCTATATGGGTTACCATTTTTCGAATGGTGTAGATAATGAAACTCGACCACAGAAGTGATCCCTTCCGATAGCATCTGAACATATAAAAAAGTGGCAATGCACTGCATCATTTCAGGATCGATTGATAAAGCCAACTGATACATCGACGTACGCCAGCTCCAGAAATCATCTGAGTTTTGCCTAACACCCAGCGCCTCAGCAAATCCCGTCTGAGCAAACTGAAAGGCATGGGAGTGAGTATTAATAAATCCAGGCAAAAAATACCCATTTAAAGACTCAGCTATTTTTTTATCGTCATCCGTAGCGCTGCGAATGTCTTCAATGACGCCTGTTTTATCTACTGTAATAAACATATTTTCTTGCCATTTCTCTTCACACCAAAGGAAATCGGCTAAAAAATAGCTCATGATAAAAACCTCAAAGCCAAAATTAACTGCTCAAACATTGCTTTTAAAACCGTCTGTAAAGTTTTTGTTTTTTCCATATCAAGAGTTGTAGTTTCCTCGTTCATGTAAATATCTTGCGACATTTCAAGCTGAAGGGCGTGCACACCTTCACTTGGTTTTCCAAAAAACCGTGTCAGATGCCCCCCCTTAAATGGGTCGTTATGAGAAATCTCATAACCACCTGAATTCAATAGACTTAGTGCAGCTTGAATAAGACTTTCATGAGCGCTTTTTAAATCGTTGTTTCCAAGTATCAAATCGGGAAAAGCTTCGCTACGAATCGAAGAGACTTGTCTTTTTATCGAATGACAATCAAAAAATAAAACCTGCGAAAAATCTTGTTTTAATTCTTT
>CAZBDM010000623.1:0-2887 GCA_964490675.1 uncultured Oligoflexales bacterium | reverse complement strand
ACCAGCATGCTCTCACCCTTTCTAAGATGTTCGCAAGCGGCACTCGTTTTGAAACAGAGTTTTCTTACAAACGCACCCGTTTAGAGTTTCCTGATGCGACAACAACTCCTGTCAACCCAGCCGCAGCAAGCGCTTCAAGTAGTTTTGAAAAGAATCCGGAACACCTCAGTAAGGTCAAGCTCACCTTGAGCCAACCTTTTCTGAAAGGTTGGGGAGCGAAACAGGTCGAGCTTGAGAAACAACTTACCAATTACAATAGTATTCCCCCGATTTATCAGAACCGCATCAATCAGCAAGTTCTACAGATGCAAACAGAAAAGCTCTATTGGCAGCTGGCCGTTCTAAGGGAACAAATTAACATCGGTCAGAAACTCTACCAATTAAGTGAGGAAAACCTCCGCCTAACAAAATTAAGAGCAAAGGTCGGGCGTTCTGACCAAGTCGACGTCGCGGCGGCAGAATCACAACTAGTCAGGCAATCGGGGTTGATCTTAAACCTGCAGCTGGCCTCTAAAAGAATCGAGCAACAGATTACCTATCTTCTTTATCCAAACGGCACGTCTTCACCTTTAAATATTGTCGTTCCGCGCTTAACACGCTCACCGCTGCCGTCACCAGGCAAAACATTCACCGCTCTGCTTAAAAAAGCTCTCAAACAGCGCCAAGACCTCGAGCTATTGAAGAGTTCTCAGCAGCCGATCGATCTAAAGTTAAAGCTTGCCCGAGAGATCGATCGCCCTTCGCTAAACGGTTTCGTGTCTGGTGCTTACAGTGGCCTTGATCAAAACCCAGAAAAATCGACCGACGATCTCTCTACCGGTGATCACCCAACTGTCAGCGTCGGTCTTATGTTTAGTATGAAGCTCGGGCGTACCGCTTATCACTCGACCCGGCGTTCAGCCGCTGAGCAACGAGCTGAACTCAACACGAAAGTGTCTCATCTCCAAAACGAGATCAAACGCGATCTTGTTCTTGCCCTTGAAGACTATCAGTCTGCCAGACAACAGTTCAGCCAGGCCAATATTCAAATCTCAACACTCAATCGGCAAATCCGTGCCGAGCAAAAACGTGTCGAACAAGCAAGAAGCAGCGAAGTGGTTGTGATACGATATCAAATGGAAGTTTTATCAACTGAAAACAACAAGGCGGCCGCTCTTGGCAACGAGCGTATGAGTGAAGCGGATCTTCGCTTTCTTACCCACTCTTACCCGGTTCTTGCTGAAACTTACCTTAGGTAGATTTTGTTTATGGGCATCGTAAAGTTTGCCATCAAAAACAGCATGCTTCTCAACCTTCTGACGACTCTGATCATGATTGTGGCTCTTGCACGGTCATTCAATATGAATCGAGAAGCCTTTCCGTCGGTCGATTTTGATATCGTCACCGTCACGACCGTCTATCCAGGTTCAAGCCCCAAATCTGTTGAACGCTACGTCACCGATCCTATTGAAGACGAACTAGAAAACATCTCAGGCCTTGAGGAGATCGCGTCTTCCTCTGTCGAAGGGGTCAGCGTTATCGTTCTCAGACTCGATCCAGACCTGAGTGAGCGCGAAAAGAACACGGCTATTGATGAGATTCAACGGGCTGTTGATCGCGTCCGTGACCTGCCGGAGGAAGTCACCGAAGCTCCCCTCGTTAAAGAGATTGACTCAGGTGATCTGCCGGTCATCGAAATTGGTCTGACCGGCGACATGCCTTACCGGACCCTTCACAAAATTTCTGAAGACCTCGCCGACCGCATAGAAATGATCGAAGATTGCAAGGAGGTTAAGCTCAGCGGCTTTCGAGAAAAGGAATTTTGGGTAGAAGTTGACCCAAAAAAGATGCAGCGTAACTACGTCGGCCTGACAACGGTGATAGCCGCGCTGGCAGCGAGGAATATCAACTTGCCAGGTGGTGTTTTAAAAGCACCGGAAGGAGACTACCTGGTAAGAACAATCGGTGAAGTCAAAGAACCACAAGAGATCGACAATATTGTTTTGCGCACAACAGTAACCGGTAAAAAACTGCGCATCAAAGACATCGGCAAAACAAAACGCACCTTCCAAGAAGACGATATTATCTACCGCACCAATGGTGCCACATCGATCAACCTACTTGTTAATAAGAAGGCCACCGGTGATATCATTCGCCTTGTTGACCAGGTTAAGCAGGTCATCGAAGATTATAAGAAAACGACGGGCAACCCCGACAAGCTTGAAGCTTACTACATTAATGACTTCAGTGTCTTCGTGCGCAACCGCCTCGGAGTGCTGCTAAACAATGGTCTTTTCGGAATCCTTCTAGTCATGGCCTCGCTGCTTATTTTCTTATCGAGGGGCATCGCTATGGTTGCCGCAATCGGCATGCCCGTCGCTTTTATCGGTGCGCTGCTGGTCATGTCGCTGACAGGAATCACCATCAATCTCATCTCGATGTTTGGGCTGGTGCTTGTCCTCGGCATGCTAGTTGATGATGCCATCATTGTTGCCGAAAACATTTGGCAACTCTATGAAAGAGGCGAAAGCCCCTGGGACGCCACGGTAAAAGGCACTTCAGAAGTCTTCTGGCCGGTGACTTGTACCATTCTGACAACAATTGCGGCTTTTTCACCCCTACTTATGGTTTCTGGTATCTTCGGCAAGTTCATATCCAACATTCCCATGGTCGTCATCGTAGCCCTTATCCTTAGTCTTATCGAAGCGATGTTTATCCTACCTACCCATGCCTATGATGTTCTTCGTTTTGGCGAATGGTGGAACCTCAATCGAAAGAAGTTAAAAGCTGAAGAAAAATCATCAACCAGCCACCGCGAGACAAGACCTTTCGTCAAGAAGCTGACCCAATTTTATGGTTATTCCTTAGAGCACACTTTACGTTTCCGCTGGGCATTTTTTGCTTTTAT
>CAZBDM010000622.1:1859-2892 GCA_964490675.1 uncultured Oligoflexales bacterium | reverse complement strand
CGAGAGATAGCATTTCAACAGAGCGAGCCTTGGCATCGCTTTTACTAAGTTGCATGTGTTTGATGATCTGCTCGTCCATTTGGTAGCCAATGGTAAAAACCGGATTGAGAGCTGTCATTGGCTCTTGAAAGATCATTGCGATACGACGTCCACGAATCTTTTCCATATCTTTATCGGAATACTTTAAGACGTCTTCATCACCGACGAATGCTGTACCATTGGTGACTTGCCCAGGACTATCGATGAGGCCCATGATCGAGTAGGAGGTCACCGACTTTCCACAACCGCTCTCCCCGACGATACCTAAAGTTTCACCTTTCTTTATATCGTAGGAAACTCCGTCAACCGCTCGCACTGGTCCGAGCTTAGTAAAAAACGTCGTTTGCAGGTCTTTTACTGATACTAATGCGTCTTGCAAAACGTTGGTCCTCTCTGTTCAAAAGAGCCATCCAGTGAAATTCTGGCGGCCTTGCGATACAATTTGAATGGGAGGGGGGAACCCACTGATCAACCTTCGTACCACAAAATGACGCCAAACAATAGTCCCGCGAAAATGACGGATGAAAATTATTTTGGCAATGCGTTGGTCGACGGAACCTATTTGGCTCAACAATAAGTCGTTCAACCCTGCTTAACTTTTGATCTTTATCGCCCGCTCAACTTATAAACAACTTGAATTATTTGACTATTTCTGGCATTTCTAAAGAATCAGGTGATTACCCCGACAAGATAGACGCATCTTCACATTAGAAATGCTGAATATGAACCGCGAGGAGAATTTCGGTGGGAAAGTTTAAAACCACGTTCATCAAGGCGTTTGCACTGCTTTTTTTAGTGCTATCCATGCCTATTTCACAAGCAGCCCCGACGCTGCCAAATAATAATTCTACCAGCGACTACAAATCATCAAGCCAACCCGCTGAAGGAACATTAATCGCCAAGAAGAAACGCAAAAAGAAAAAGCGAAAAAAGAAGAAGCGCGGAAAGAAAAGACGTAGAGGTGGCAAGAAAAAAGCTGCAAAGAAATCCTCTA
>CAZBDM010000622.1:0-1849 GCA_964490675.1 uncultured Oligoflexales bacterium | reverse complement strand
TCTAAGTTGAAAAGAACCGCGGCCGTTAAAGGCTTCGCAGGTATCTTAACGGGGCTTGATGGCGTTTCAGACACCGTTATGGCATTTGGTGGCGATGGTATCTTTGCCATGACTGACGAAATCACTATAATGGCAGGTGTTTCCCTGTGGTCATATACAGTTGCTGCCACTGAAACGGCAAGTGCTACAGCGAGCATGACGACCCTATCTGCGGGTCTTGGGTATAACCTTTGGCTAGGTAAAGGCATGCGCATTGAAGTGGCCGGTAAGGGAGCGTTGGGTATGTTCACTTCCGAAGCCACCGTCGAGCTCGCTGAAGTTGAAGAGACAACATCTGTTACCGAAACAGCTGGCGGTGCCGTCATCCAAACAGCTTTTCACCTGCAGCTCGGTGCTTTTTCAGTCGGACCAGAAATCAGAGTTCCAATTTGGTTTGGTGAATACAGTAAGGAAGTTGCCTATCAAGAAGTTCTGTTGTTCGGTGAATTCTCTTTCTAATCGTTCATTTCCATTTATTAATCCATAACACTAGGGGGTACTTAATCCCCTAATTTTTTTGAGCAAAATCTTTCTAGGTTTAACCACTGCCTGATTTTCAATTATCTTACAGCAGCCTTTTGACCAGGCCTTATTCAAGATTGCAGTGAAGACCCTTACGAAATGATGAAACTCGAAACGAAAAGCAAAAAATCTCTCAACCTGCTTGGCAAGAAAGATCGTCTTTACGGTCAGAAGACTTATCCGAAACCGTTTGAGTTCAATGAAGAAGTCGCACAAGTTTTTGATAACATGGTTTCTAGATCAGTGCCGCTTTATCGCGAAGTTATTAGCAATATCGTTGATTGGGTGTTTCATTATTACCAGGACGGTTCTCTTATCTACGATATCGGCTGCTCAACCGGTACGACGACTACTGCTATTTGCCAGTCTATCCGCGGAAAGATGGCAATCGTTGGCATCGATACATCAGAACCTATGCTCGCCCTTGCAAGAGACAAAATAAGCGGCCTTGATCCAGATAAAACTGTTGAGTTTTTCTGCTCCGACGCGCTTGAGCACGACTACCGTGACGCTTCATTTATTATTGTAAACTACACGCTTCAGTTTATTCCTGTAGCAAAAAGAGCTCAGCTAGTAAAAAAACTCTACGATGCACTCAAACCAGGAGGAGTTTTATTTATTAGCGAAAAAATAAGAAGTAACCTGTCTTCCTTTCAAGAAACCTACACACGGCTTTATGAAATATTCAAACTTGAAGCCGGATATAGCTCTACAGAAATCGAACGTAAAAAAGAAGCCCTCGATCAGGTACTTGTCCCTTTGACCATTGAAGAGCATCGAAAACTACTTACTGATACTGGTTTCGAGGAATTCGAAATTGTTCTTAAGTGGAATAATTTCGCATCTTTGGCAGCGATTAAAACATGACTAACAGAGATCATTTGTTTTCCAATTTGTCACATCGGGCTCGTCACGATGAGCTCAACCGTATTTTATCAGAGCGCGAGGCCTTAAAAGATGCTGCTCAGTTAAGCGAATATAAAAAGGCCTGTGAAAGCGTCTCTTCCATCAAAACCAGTCATCTAAAACTCGATCAAGATATCGTCGAAATTGGTAAAAAAGATGAACTGAATGAGGACCAGAGAAAGATCCTTTTGCACTCTTTGAAGTGTTTTATACCTTGGAAAAAGGGACCTTTTAAAATCTTCGGTGAAGAGATCGACAGTGAATGGCGTTCAGATCTAAAATGGCGGAGGATCAAACAACAAAATCTTCACCTAAAAGACAAGGTCATCGCCGATATCGGTTGTCATAACGGTTACTTTATGTTTCGCATGGCTGCCGAGCA
>CAZBDM010000621.1:0-2894 GCA_964490675.1 uncultured Oligoflexales bacterium | reverse complement strand
GTTCAGGCTTTTAGCTGTCTTGAGTAGAGGAAAAATTTTGACGGTAGTTTGTCTTACCAGTTCATGTGAACGCGAGCATCGGCGTTGGTAAAAGTTAAGCGAAACGATTTTTTCTCTACAAGTTCAGCTGCATTGGGAGTGATAGAGGGAGTGTCAAAGATGATTAAGTATTCTTTCGTCCAAGATGAAACACTAGGAAAAAATGGCCGCCATCTTTCTTTTTCTGCAAGTCTTTTAACTAAGGTAGGGGATAGTTTGCTTTGGTTATCGAGTTGCAAAAAAATCCGCCAAAGCTGCTCGTTATCCAAGTCGGTTAATGCGTCTTCAGGTGCGTAAATGGTTACAAAAAATCCCGCTTTTTTGCCCGCCTCTGAAAAAGAGGGAATGGCTTCGGTGAAGAGTTTTTTTAATCTCTCGGTGAAAGCTCCACGAAACTTGGGAGACAAGTAGGTTGCGTGAATGCGGTAACGGGTCTCGAAATTATCGTAAACTTCCACATCTTTTGTCGAATCACTAAAAATAAACTTATAGTCTTTGTCTTGTTCGGGTGGATCGTGAAGGTCGATTTCGGTTCCAGGGCTAGTACAACTATTGAGTGTCCAAAGTAAGGACAGACATATCGCCAACTTTTTGTATGCCGAAATCATTGTAGCAGATCCTATGAATTACATAGTCACGCGGTTGCGACCTGTTTGCTTAGATGTATAGAGTTTTTTGTCGGCAGCCTCAAGCAAATCTTCAGGGGTTTTCATTGAAGATGTGAGTTGCGCAACACCAATAGAAATGGTTTGAGTGTGTTCTACTACTTTTTTAGTGCCGCCTTCCTCTACCTCAATATAAAAGATGTGCTTTTCAACTGATGAGCGAATACGCTCGGCAAGGTCGTAGGCTGTTTGAGCATCGGTATTTGGTAAGATTATGATGAACTCTTCACCGCCGAAACGCGCTTGGATATCGTCTTTACGAATCGTGTTTTTGACGATAAGTGAACTATCTTTAAGAATCATATCGCCGGCGTTGTGACCAAAGGTATCGTTGACCTTTTTAAAGTGATCAAGATCGTAATAAATAATCGAAAGATTTCTGCTGTAGGCTTGGCTGAATTTAAACTCAGTAGCAAGTGCATCCTGTAGGTACTGCTTGTTAAAAATCTGAGTGCCAGCATCGATGGTTGCCATGCGATAAATCTTATCTTGTATGATGCCATCAAGATTTTCACTGTCGAAAAACTTCAAAAGAATCGTTCCGAGACGAAGGATGTCTCCGTCTTTTAAGAGGGTTCCGGAATCGATTTTTTCGTCGTTAATGTAGGTACCGTTGGCGCTACCTAAATCTTCAATTTCTACTCTGTCACCAACGAGGGTAAAGCGAGCGTGGGTTCTCGAAACACTTGACTCACCGATGTAAATATCAGCATTAGGTGATCTTCCTATGGAGACCTCATCTCCCTCTAAAACGTATCTTTTACCGAGAGCATTGCCACTGTATTGTACAAGACAAGCTTGTTTACGTTCTTTCGAGCTTGTCAGATGCTGAAAGTTTCCAGGGTCTGCGATGACCGTTTTATCGTCTTTTGGTTCCGACATACTAGTTAACCAATCAATTCAGTGAGTTACGGATTTCAATCGGGGGATGCTTTTCCTAAAGTATAGCATCAGCTCAATCCTCTTCGCAACATCGTCTGTTATCGGAAAAAAACTCTGTTTCTAAATGATTACGGGATACTAACTATCATTACAGGATGTTTTAGCCGACCTAAAGCGAGTGATGTGCTGGTCAATTTCTTCCTTGTCTAAGAGGGGTGGTGCAGTCGAACACGGGGTTTCTTTGCTACCATGCTTTATAAATAGTCAAAAAAAGATTGATTTCTGCTTAAATAGTTTATTTCCTCTGTGGTATCTTTCAGGAATTCGAAGAGGGGTGATGGCCCTTATTTTTAGATTACAAATGGAGAATTGAATGGAAATTTGCGTGGTAGGCACGGGGTATGTTGGTCTTGTGACAGGAGCTTGTTTTGCCGAAGTTGGACATACTGTTCATTGTGTCGACATCGATGAATCTAAGATCAATCGGCTCAAAGACGGTATCAGTCCTATTTACGAGCCAGGCATCGAAACCCTTATTACTCGCAACGTTCAACACGATCGCTTGCATTTCACCACGAAAATTGATGACGCCTTAGTCAACGCACAAGCTGCCTTTATTGCTGTTGGAACTCCAGAAGGCGAAGACGGATCTGCTGATCTCAAGTATGTCCTGGCTGTGGCTCAGTCGATCGGTGAAAAGATGGACCATGACATGCTTGTTGTAGTGAAGTCGACTGTACCGGTCGGAACCTGTGACCTGGTTGAAGAAACCATCCAAAAGCAATTAGACCAAAGAGGGGTTAAGCACGAGCTGATCGTTGCCTCGAACCCAGAGTTCCTCAAAGAGGGAACCGCTATTGATGACTGCATGAAACCAGAGAGAATCATCGTGGGAGTAACGACTGAAAAGGCGGAAGCGCAATTTAGAGAACTCTACCAACCTTTTATTATCGACGATCCAGCGCGCCTCATTATTACCGATCGTCGATCGAGTGAACTGACAAAATATGGCGCGAATGCTATGTTGGCGACCCGGATTACTTTCATGAATGAGCTTTCCAGGCTTTGTGATAAGGTTGGCGCAAATATCGATCATGTTCGAAGAGGAATGGGTACAGACTCTCGCATAGGCCGTAAGTTTCTTTATGCCGGGCCTGGCTATGGCGGCTCTTGTTTCCCGAAAGACGTTGAAGCATTAATCAAAAGCGGCGACAAGTTTGACACAGATATGACGATCTTAAAGTCTGTCAGCCAGGCTAACGCCGAACAAAAACGCTATGCTGCGCGTAAGGTGATTGCCCATTTTGG
>CAZBDM010000620.1:1544-2912 GCA_964490675.1 uncultured Oligoflexales bacterium | reverse complement strand
GAAAACTTTATGTCATCTATTTTATACCAACAGAATTGCTTGGCCGGTCGATCGTACATATCGATTCTGGGCAAGTCTTGATAAGCCTGCAAATCCGAATCAAAACGGGTTTGACAACCCGCCACAATGAAATGGCCAAGACAAAGAAAAAAGTAAAATTGACGTACCTTTGTCATTAAACGTTCTTTCCAAAACAGTTATTTTCTGAAGTACTGCAACCAGTGTATCGTGAATCAGTCTAAAAAAGTATGGCGAATCACGTTAATCTGCTCTGGACCCATACGGCAACCCCCGCCAATCATTCTTGCTCCCGCTTCTTGCCATTTTTTGACCAGCATAGAAAGGTCCTGATCAGACACGTTCTCCCCACAATAGCAGCCCTTATTTTCGTCGAAGTATTCACCCGCATTTGGATAGACTGCTATCGGTTTAGATCCGCCAGCGCGAGCAACGCGTAAAATTTGCGTCGTCCACTCGATGGGAAAACAGTTAAAACCAATGGCAGCAAGATTTTTAAAGCGTTGCAAATCTTTAACGACCGACTGAATTGACTGACCTTCACTGATTTTTGATTCATCTTTAACACTAAAACTAATCCAAAAAGGATAATCGCATTCTTCCATCAGCTTAGAAATAATAGTCGCTTCACAATGACTCGGTATGGTCTCAAAGGCAAACATGTCAAATCTATTTTGACTGGTTTCTGCCGCTACAATAAATGCATCGATACGGCTTTTATGAAATTCTCTTAATGCATCCGCACTTATTTGATAATGGCCTCGGTATTCACTCGCATCTTCTAGAATTGCACCATAAGGCCCAAGGCTAGCGACTCTAATGGGTGGTTCACCTCCTTGAGAGACAAATTCTTCGTACACCTCATTGATTAGCTTTAACGAAGCCAGAAAGACATCATTAGTTTGTTCGTCAGAATAGCCAAGCTTTCTCATACCTTCAAAGCTAAGCTGATAAGTTGCAGAAGTAATAAAATCAGCACCAGCTTTGAGATACAGAAGTCCGACTTTTTTGAGGAGGTCAGGTTGTTTGAGGAGAACTTTTGAAGACCACAGTGAGCCGCTTAAATCAGCTCCTAATTGTTCAAGGATTCCAGAAAGTCCGCCATCTAAAATAACAACGCCTCTTTGCTCAAGGCGTTTTTTGAATGGATAAAACAATGATGATCTCATTTACAAGAGTTTAAAAATTATTTGTGAGTAAATGTGAAAACACCATCCCAATTATTGACCGGAGGTCTATTCGCCATTTCCTCAATTCTTTTAATGTAAAGCGCTGAAGGACCATCATTGTTTCGAATGAGAAGACACTGAGTAAAATGTTTCTTGGCTTTTTTCCATTGTTGCTCTCGGT
>CAZBDM010000620.1:238-1530 GCA_964490675.1 uncultured Oligoflexales bacterium | reverse complement strand
ATCAGGTCGCATCAGCTCAAATACTTTGACCGGCTCGTTTTTACCTTTAACCTTAATATCATCCAAGTCTCTATACAAATGATGCTGCGATTTAAATGCCTTAACGGTCTTTTCACTGATCATTATCTTTATTTTATATTCTTTGGTGAGCCCTTCTAGACGGGCACCAAGGTTTACTTCATCGCCCATCACCGTGTACTGAAATCGATCATCTGACCCCATGTTTCCGACCGACATTTGTCCTGTATTTAAGCCGATTCCAATATCGATCGATTGCTGGTACTTTTGCATAAGTATCGACTGCAAGCGGTCGAGTTCCATGATCATTCTTACTGACGTATCAGCAGCAATATCAGCGTGATTGGGAACCGGTACGGGAGCTCCCCAAAAAGCCATAATCGCGTCACCAATGAGCTTATCAAGACAACCCTTCGATTCTTGGATCATCTGGATCATAGGTGTGAAGTATTCATTGAGCAGGGAGCTTAACTGCTCTGGAGTGAGTGTCTCAGAAATCGTCGTGAATCCTCTGACGTCTGAGAAGAAAACCGTCAGATTTTCACGCTTACCACCTAGCTGTAATGCCTCTGGATTCTCCATCACATCATCGATGACTTCTGGACTAAGATAATGAGCAAAGGCTCCTTTTACTTTGCGTTTTTCACGCTCTTCAACAGTATGTTTATAGATACTAACGACGAAAAAGAGACTCAGCACTTCAATAAACGGCATTCCCATGTAAGCCCAAATACCATTGTCAAACCAGTAGACTTTATCGAAGAAGTAATAACCCCCGAGAAAGAGGACCATCAGAAACCCTGAAAGTAGCGCTGGACTGAAGATCATAATTGGCGCAAAGATGAGTCCAATAGCTAAAAGGAGGTAAAGCTCGACCTTATAAGCATCCGCAGGACGTCTCATAAAGTTTTGACTGAGAATGTTATCAACAACAGCAGCGTGGTTTTCTACTCCATCAAGAGCGGGGTCAAAAGGGTTTGGTCTTTGGTCATTGATACCAGTGGCTGTTGCACCAAGAATGAGAACCGAGTCTTTTAAGAAGGCTCTTTCTTTTTTGGTGAATTTATTATCTATGAAGTTGTGGATTTTGTAACAAGTGATTCGATAAATATCTCCAACGCACGAGCTGAAAACACATTTATTTATTTTTATTACATACATATCTTTCAAAGAACGAGGAAAGTGTGGACAGTTTTTCTTCAACAATATTCTTGTCACTATGATATATTTTAGGATTTGTTTCTGAATGTAGCCTTAATGATGTCAACTACACA
>CAZBDM010000620.1:0-228 GCA_964490675.1 uncultured Oligoflexales bacterium | reverse complement strand
GTTCCATTAGAGATAATAATTTAAAATTGAGATGTATGTGACTGACTTTACACATTCTGAACATCAAACTCAATGAGATAAGAATATAGAGTATGAACTAGCCTATTCTACAAGCCTAAAACCATGAGTCAACGAAAATGACATGTCGTATTCATTACGCGTCCAGACATCACATGCTAGCCCACTATACAGGAGAGTATAATATCGCAATTGGCTTGGGCCAGGCTT
>CAZBDM010000619.1:0-2927 GCA_964490675.1 uncultured Oligoflexales bacterium | reverse complement strand
AGTTAAAGTCAATTGTCGGACTGCTTAATTCGATTTCCGACGCAACGGCTGTCACATGAGCGGCAATTGAAGGGATTCTTTCGTTTAGGCAGTTGTTGATACCTTCATTCTCATACCCCCAACGTACCCAATTCAGCTGTCGGTTGACTGATTTTGCATGCGGAAAACATTAAAAAAGAAAAGCCAACAATAACAACGATAGGAGACATTGATTTAATCAGAAAACTCTCAGCAGCTCGTGTTTCTTCCTCGGGGACGTCAATATTCAGCCCTTCTTTTGGGCTTCAAACTCTTCTAGATATTTTTCAATGACACCGACTTGCTTTTCGGCTTCGGCAAGAATATCTTGCCAGACATAAGCCTTGTCGCCTAGGGAACCGCTGTCTAATTGTCGGCGCGCAAAAGCAGCCATTGCTTCCATCGCTGCTTTGACTTCAGGCCGAGGATGAGTCTGCAGCGCAAGCATGGCTTCATAGCGCACCAATCCATCGGTATGGGTTTTCATCGTTTCAATTAAAAACGACCGGGAACGCTGATGTTGAATCATGCCAAGGGACTCCAGAACATGCAGCATATTTCCACCGTGGTCGGCCTTTTTGGGCTCAATAGAAAGACCCTCTTTTTCCTCCTCGGTCCGAAAAACCTCTACGAGTCTCGTCGCAATCTGATCTCTTAAACCCATATCCATTGTTTCAGAAGCGATCTTTGCAGCAGAGGCAACAGCCGCTCGCTGCACAACAACAACGTCTGAAGAAATATGTTGATAAAGTTCCGGCAAATCAGATGGTTTGTGCAGTGTATCAAGCCGATCAGACAGCTGAAAGGCGGCGCTAGCTTGCTGATCACCATCTTTTTTTTGCTTTGCAAACATTGTCTTCTGCGTCACTGTTTTCACTAGATCAGTGGTCACGATTTTCGTCGCTAGTGTCGCAGTCTTTTGCGAATGTAAGTGCTCTTCTTCAGACCCATGGTTAAAGAAATAGATGGCACCAAAAGCTCCGCATAAAACAGCTAAAGTGAGTGACTTCTTCAACATCTTTCTCTCCAATGACTAATCCGTTAACTGCCCTAGATAGGTTTGGTAGGCCCACCACATCGTCTTATAGCTTTCCGTCCGCTGGCCATGTGGGGATTGTGGCAAAGAGGCCCAGGTCCCATTGATTCTTCTTAGTTGGCCTTCATATGCAGTGCGACTCAATACACCATCAATTCGTAATGACTTGCGCTTGCCTTTGATAAGATGCAAAGCCCCTCTATCTTGAGCTGCCGGTCCGAAGTCTTCTGCCGTTACATTTGGATGATTTTTAATTCCATTCCAGGTTCCTATCAGATATTGATAGCGTCCTGCTGCGCCACTTGTTCTCGTACGACCGAGCTTATCCGTAAACCGAGTACTGCCATTAGGATGACGACTATAATCGTAAAAAGGCTCATTACCGAGAGCAAGGTTGTAGCAGTGAAGAGTTCCTTCAGCATAAGCGAGCGCCGAAAGAAAGGCCGTTACAGCTTTTGTTTGTGCAGGGCTTCCATATTCAATAGCCAATACCGCTTGACCAAATTTGCGCGTGGAATCTTTGCCATACTTCTCAAAAAGTCTTGTTTTTGGGCTCCCTCGCGGGCACAACTCCATCATACTCGGGTGTGTGACCTTGTAGGTGCGAAAAGGTTTACTTCCTTCCGTCGTCTTTCCCTTCCACAGAAAGCCAATTGGAATATAGCCTATCTTTGTCTTTGCAAAGCGATTGACGACATCTAAAACTTCGATCACATAAGTGTGTTTAATTTGATTAACTTCATCTAAGTAACTTGGTTCCTTGTAAACAGGCGCTGAAGGCTGCATGTGAACAACAGCATCTCCACGATAGGCTTCATCGACAAGCTCAATTTTTTGAAACCATTTAATGTCAGACCAGCCTTTTCTAGTGCGGGCATAGCCATTTCTGACTTCATGAACGTAATAGACCCAACCATAATAGAGCTTCCATCTATCTTTGTGCTCAGGTTCCGGTTTTTCGTCGGGCATGATCGCTTGTTCTTCAGCGTGAAGCGGAGGCTCGTCACCTGTAAAAATATCATTGCCAGCGCCTTCTTGCGCAGCAAGATCGTCTTGGCTTTCGTCTTCGCCTGGCTGTGCCTTATCATCTCGATCCTCTTCAGGAGCTTGTCCAGCTGCTGCTTTGGCTTGTTCGATAGCATCGATCTGGGCTTGCTCTCCACCTTCTTCAGGTGGTTCGACGTCGTCTGGATGAAAAGGATAAACCCGCAGGTGCGGCTCTGCTGTAATAATGGCTTTACCGGTGAAACCATCGACAAGACGGTTGTCGGCATCGACGACGTAACTTAATTGGGAGTCTTCTTGGGAAGGATTTCCACAATGAATCGTCAGTAGAATCAAACTAAAAAAAACCGAAAGTTTCGCTACCTCTTGCAACATCAACTCACCACTCCGCAAATATCTACAGCATCGGCTTCTACAAATAGCCAGTTAGTGTATCAGATCCACAGATCATTTCGGAATCTAAACGATTTAGTTGACTAAAAAGATGGGAATTAAGAGGTTAAACCCTCTTAATAATTAAATATATTGCGCATAGCGACGCATACACGTTTTTGACAAAAAACTACAAATCTATACAAAAATTGACGAGATTATTGCAGTTCGAAAGGAAGCGGTACCTTGAGAGCCTTAGCGATGTTGAACGCAGAGACGACGCCATTTTCAAGAAGAGGTATTTTTTCGGCTAAATAAGACCCACAAAAAAACACCGATCTTGTTTCATCACCGGATTGCAAATCGCGCAACTGGCTGACCGCCTTAAGAGACTTGAGTGTCACCATCGGCCTTTGAAACTGTGTGCGGGTAACTTCACCGGAGACTTTTTCTGGTGGGTTAAGGGTATCTGCTAGGTGTCTTAGTTTATGTGGTC
>CAZBDM010000618.1:0-2941 GCA_964490675.1 uncultured Oligoflexales bacterium | reverse complement strand
GAATTGAACGAATGGTTTGCTCCAGTTTGGCTAACTTTAATAAAGGTTTAGTGGTAGACAGGTGTAGTACAAGTGCCTCTATATTTGGATCGATTAGAGCATTATTCTCTATGAGTTGGGCTACCTTGTCCTCAGAGCCATTTCGACTTGCGATACTCATGACGCACATTCTGTTATCGCTGCCTCTTCGCGAATGTCTCGAGTTTTTGATATGTTTTATATCGCGATCATTGACAGCAAGTTGGCAAGTTTTACTATTGAGGACCAACCTGCTAAAGAAAGAGTTTTGCCAACCAGGGATCGCTTCTTTAGCTTTTTTGACCGCTGCACGATAATGATCTTGATGGTGAACCCACTGGGCTGCAACGATGGAGACTTTGACTCGTTCTCCCGTTGAAGTGATTGCATCGTATTGATTCAGTAAAACCTGCTCACGAAATGGCGAGACATAGTTAACAACATTCTCTTGGTAAGGCGACTGATAGAAGACAAAGCCTTCGGACTTAAATATTTGAGAGGTTTTGACTTCTTTTGCATAGACGACTTGATGAGTTAAAGGGATTAAAAGTAGTCCCAAAAAAATGTAGTAAATGAATGATTTTCGTTTCATGATTTCCCCTTATTTTGTCAAAAGAGGTGCAAAGCACCTCCTTATAAAATTAATCCCAATCGATTGGACCAATGACTGGTTCCGCTTCTTCATTACTTGCAAAAGAAAACTCTTCGATGACCGGCAGCATTTGATTGCCAGAAAGACTGCCATTCCAGTAGGAAGGACATTGACCAAGATTGGAAAGCCCGACGGCACCTGTGTTCCCATTTACATTGATACAGATCGTATAAGCATCGACTCCCTTGCGCTTAGGGCCAACAGACTGGATCATGTCACGTTCGAAACGGTAAGAGCCCATTTCTTCACTCCGACTTCTGTCAGCACGGAAGGCATAACCAAGGGTAGGGGTCTTGTCGACCTCTGCTCGTCTTCCTGTAACGGGCTCTAAGAACTTATTTTCGAAGTCTTTTCTCAGTCCATCAATAGCAGTCCATAGTGTGTTGATTCTATCGCTGTGCTCTTTATACCAGGCTTTTACTTCGTCTGTTTCAGCCTTGTCTGGAATGGTAGAGAAGATATTTTGGTACTCTCTGCCGATCGTGTCAGTGTATTTGACTTTGATGGAACAAGGTCGTCCATTCATGTTGGTATTGTTTGCTGCACAGGCTACTTCTTTTTCAAAGAAGTCAGATACGGCAATATCGGTACACACACCATCATGATAACCAGCGTACCAGGCATAGCTTTCATAAAGTTTCTTGTAGTCAGCTTCGATGACAGCCTTAAATCCTGGTAAGGCCGCTTGATAAATTCCTTCCAGTCTAACCATAAGCCCAGCTCCACCTCGCAGTAGGTTGGGGAGAATGTCGACGCCAGAAGGAGAAAGAACCATGGAAATACCTAACTCTTCTCCAAGCTGCGGGCCCTTTTGAGCCAATTTCGTGCGGTAAACGAAGTTGATGCACTGTTTGATTTCTTCGCCAGTAATGAAATCTTCAGCAGTAAAACAAGCACCTTGGTCTTCTTGAAAGCCAGCGATGGCTATGTCGGGTACAGTGTGGTTAAAGGCTAGAGGCCTTACTTTGGCTCCAGCAACCTGTTGTTTAATTTCGGATTTAATTTGTGCAAAGTCATCTCTAGAAATGGCAAAACTAAAGGCGGCATTAATCACACCAAAAGTGTTACCGTCGCGTTTTGCAGTTGCATAAGAAAGCGCTGGCATACCGCGATTGACGACCAAAAGACCAGCTTTAGGGGCGATGTAAAAAACTTTGGGATCCTGCGCATCGATAGAAATATCGTAGCTTGGATCACTGATCTCAATGCCTGGATGGGTGAAGGTGTTATCTAGTGGCACAGCTTCAGCCTGCCAAGAAAGGCTGGCGATTAAGACTACTCCTGTTGTGAAACTTTTGTCCGGAAAACGAAGTTTTCTAAGTGTGCGCATTCCTTTTGCGTACAAATCTTCCATGAAAAACATAAGATCCCTCTCTTGATGAATTAATTTGATACGGATGAGAATTGATTACGTTGTGCCAGAAAATAGCCGTGTCATGTGATGACAAATGCTATTGTTCTGAAAAGACGATGTTTTTTTTGTTTTTGGTTGGTTTTTATGCAGGGCTGCCGGGGTGACTTTTAAGGGAAATCACAATTGATGGGCTTTTTTCGATAAGTTTATCGTGTCGACTTCCAAAAAGTTTTTCGCGCCAAGAAACACGTTTTTTAGCGGCTGTGATAAGAAGATCAAACTCTGCTGCTTCAGCCGATATTTGCTCAACTTTACTTTTACCGACACTAATCAGAACATCTGATGCAAAGCGACTTTTTGCTTTTAATTGAGCTAAGCGTTGCTCTTCTGACTGATATTTTTCTTCACTTTCATGTTTGTAAAGAAACTTCACCAAAGTAATTTTTGCGCCATATTGTTCAGCTAAAATGTCGGCAAGCTCAAGAAGCGTATCGTCGTAGTCACGATCAACCAGAACGAGGATTTTGCCTATGTACCTCAGCCCATGATTTTTGACCGATACAACGTGACAATGTAAGTGACTTTCAAGCCAACCCACTGGATCGTGAAATGTGAATGCCCCATGTGTTTCACCAACCCATTCTTTAATGAGCCATTTACAGTGAATGCGACTAGCGATGCTGTGAACTGTTTCATACACATCGTGGGTGACAACAGGATCAAAAACTATGTCAGTTCCTTGCTTTTTAGAAATCATTTCAATACGGCGCGCTAGGGACTTCACTTCGGGAGGATCTTTGGAAATATCATCCAGGTCGATCTGCTCTGGGATTTCTGTGAGGTGAATCACTTCGAGCTTTTTATGTTCACTAATCGTTGCACCAAGTTCAAAGAGGAGATCAGGCGAGTCTTCCTCT
>CAZBDM010000617.1:0-2945 GCA_964490675.1 uncultured Oligoflexales bacterium | reverse complement strand
CATCGCTCTTGTAAAAAGTTGGGTGCGCTAAGGCTGTCTTGAAGACCAACAAAATATATGTCTTTTCAGTGACATAATGTTTTTGCGACAGATGCCATAGGGTGACATTGCATAAAACTTAATAAGTTTTTCCAGCCATGAACCAGTTGTCTCAGAAAACCACATTGGATCATACCGATGAAGATTTCTGAGACTGGTTTGGGGAGTCTCTTAGAAGGTGAGCTTATCACCAGTCAGAAGCAGAACCTTTGAGTTCCTGGTAAATTGACCCTCCAAGGCTAGCCTTTAATTCTCCAGCTAAAATCTTCAGCCATTCATCGATTGGTTCGAATTTCCCATCGTTAAAATCAAGTTTCCATATTTTGCCAGGTGTCATGATGTTTGAAATTCCTGTGATTGTTGGGATTAGAATTTCCTGGCAAAGACGAGTAGGGTTTCTCGACTGAAGTTCTTCATCAACATTATAAGCAAGATTCCAAAGATTAGCACGACATGTAGCAATAAAGTAACGTCCAGTAGTCCTAGATTCGTGAGACTGATTGGGGCATTTTTCCTGTTTACACAGCCTAGCCTTTTCAATAGCAATGTCTGATACTTGCTCACCTGAAGAATTGTTAAAGTAATAGAGTAAAGAATAGCTGCGTCCCGAAACATCCCAATTGACATCAGCTTCTCCTGTTGCCGGATGAAGAAAAGCTCTTTCCAAGACTTCTGATCTTGTAGGAATCCGCCAATCGTAGGCGAGTGAATCTTGGATGTTTGGAATAAAATGATTAATAGTAAAATCTGTTTGTCTTGGCTGCACAACAGCATCTGCGATCTCTGTAGAGCTTGCTGCTTGCATCTTTAGTCTCACGGTAGGTAAATTGATCGTATTGGCAGCAGCGAGGCTACCAGAAAGCATCTCTTTAATCTCACTCACGGATTTACAATAGGTGCGATACTTCGTATTTAAGGTGGCCAGCAAACCCTGAAGCCTATCGTCAATCATTGCTGCGTTAGTCGCAAAATCTTCTATGTCACCAAAATTGTCGATATCTAAAAGAAGCTCGCCATCGCACATATAAACATCAAGATGTAAAAAGTCATCTTCAAAGAATCTCGGGTCATCTTTGATTGAGTACCGCATTCCTGGTTTAAAGAATATCTCTAGAGCTAAAGTACTTTCTCCATATTTTTCTGTGTCGGGAGGTAATTGTAATACCCTGCCATCAGATGTCTCGAGTGATTGAATGCGAGCAAAGTCATACGTGTCGCTCGTAGAGTTCAATGAAGATTCACTTGGAGATTGTTGGCTACAAGCTTGCGATAACCCCATGACTAGTCCGAAAAATACCAGTCCCATCTTTTTCCTGTTCAACATAGTTCGACCTCTTTTTAATCCAAAATATTGCGTGTGTAGATAGATTATGATCGTTTGTAAAATCTCTGTTCACTCAAATAGTGAACATTTTGAGAAATTCTCAAACCCAATCTTCGCCACAGCAATAACTATGCCATGCCTTCTGAGCCGAAAAGAAATCAATTTATAAAACAAAGCGAAAAGAGTCTAAAAGTCGTAAGATATGACAGGGTCAAAACGATTAGAATTGAAGATCAACGATCACCAACGATAGATAGTTGGAGGTTCTGCTGTGATCGTTTAAGTTTAAGCTTTTTTCGGGAAAAGGCCAACAATGAATGTGAACTGTGGTCGAGTTTGCGTCTTTTCAATGGCAAGGGATGATCATTTCAATGATGTTACCTGACCCTGTGCGACTGCCATTTCTTTTATAAAACAGACCTTGATTCTCAAATTCCTGTCCAATGGCTATTTTTATATGGTCCAAAAACTCTCCCTTACAGCTTTCGTACACTTCTAATCGAGTCAGTGAACCAAGACAAGTATATGACAAAGCTGTTTTAAAGTTCCTTTCATTTCCAAGATCTTGGAAATACTTTTCGTCTTTTACTCCCCCTCCACACTCAACATTAGTCATCTCTTCGGAGAAGATTGTCTTTACGACTTTTTGTCCTTCGCTATTGATTTCAATGACAGACAAACGAGAACTTTCTATGAAGAATACTTTGCCACTATCTGTGACTTTTACATCTTTAATGAAGCCCACTTTTACTTGATCGACTGGGCCCTCTTTTTGATCAGGAGTTGCATTATAATCTCTCGTAAACTTATATAGAGTCGTCACCTCATAGTTTTGTCGATTGATCTTTAAAATACCATCCAAACTTGACGCTATGATGTCTCCCTTTTTTGTAAAACTGACACTATTCACTCTTTCTTTTGAATGCAGAATTTCCTGAATTGTGTCGTTAGAAGAGTCAAGTAAATAGATCTTGTAAAGGGTATTGAAAACGACAAATCCATCTTGATAGGCGAAATCCATAATCTTACCATTTGAAAAAGGACCCTCAAAAAGCTCTTTTGAAGAACCAAATGGACAGCCTGCACTTCTTGTTAAAGTGACTTCTTGTCCAATTGTTTGGCATAAATAGCGGTCATTCGACCAAATTGTCGTTTCTTTATCTTTCACCCAAAAAGGTTTGCCAAATCCATCAATCATTTGAGTGACGTCGATTTTTTCTAGGTTTTCATCTGCATGTTTTATCGTATTGTCCACTCGTACGATGATATCGCCATTTGTTCCATAATGGAAACCTACAGGGTCGATTAAATCTGACGATGTCCCCCCCCTAAAAATATTTTTAGGGACATCATTGACGACTTTAAATAGACCGTTTACTGCCATGTTGAGTGGGGTACTGTCGTCGGGCAGCATGTCATAGACAAAATACAGATCACCAGTGATGTCGACCAGAAACTTCATCGTTTTGAGGTCTAGGGTGTAAGCCTGGTCACCGATGACAATTGGGAGTTCTTCAATGGAGTTGTTTATAAACGGTATTTCTCGAGATTCAATAAAAAATTCGGCTCTTCCGCAGTATTA
>CAZBDM010000616.1:0-2948 GCA_964490675.1 uncultured Oligoflexales bacterium | reverse complement strand
TCATGGATTGTTTTTTTATTGGTTGCATTCAAATCCATCCAGAATTCTTTGATTTTTAAAGATACAGGATTGCTCACTTTATTCCTTTTTGCGCCTATTTCAATGCTTTGTTCATTTATGGTGATCTCAATATTAGAGGGAAGCGGATAGCGCATTTGCTTTATAATCTCTTGTGGCAGTGCTTTTTCCTGTTCAATCAGAGCTTGGTCGCTAACACTCTTTTGCGCTTTAAATCTCAAATAGTGAATAAGCCAAGAAACAATAAGCCCCAGGAAAAATCCTAAGGCTAGAGCAACAATAAGTTGGAAACTGAATGGCAAAAAATCGCTCCTTTTGTTTTACGAGATAGGAGCAACATTATGAAACGCTTGTCTAACAAGATCAATAATAAGGTCAATTTCTTGAGAATTTATCGCAAAGTGGGGCGTAAATCGCAGTGAGTTGACACCGCCATGAATCACACCAAGGCCCATTTTCCTAAGGGCAAGCTCCAGCCCATCAAAGCCGACCACTTTGTACTTCTTTTCACTGATCGCTACAGAAAAGAGAAGCCCTGTCCCTTGAACGTGAGTGATGATATCAGGGAACTCTTGTTGGAGGCCTTTGAACTTTTCTACAAATTCAACGCCTTTGTCTCTTATGTTTTGACGTATTTTATCATCGACCATTGAAAGCACTACACAAGCGACATCTAAAGCGCGCGGGTTACCAGTCATCGTGTTCCCGTAAAGACCGATCTTGTACAGGTCAGCGGCTTCGGATGTCATCGCCAACACAGAAAGAGGATATTGACCGGCGTTGAGTGCTTTTGAGAAGGTTTCCATATCTGGGGGATCAAGCTTTTCAAAGCCGGGATAGTCGCAGATACTCAGACAGCCGTGTGCTCTCAGGCCGGCTTGAATCGAGTCGACAAAAAACATACTTTGGTTAGCTCTAGTGAGCTCCCGTGCCCTTTTAAAAAACTCAGGTGTCACACCTTGCCCTGGATTGCCTTCACCCATGACCGGTTCGATGAACAAGGCTTCATAAAAGACACCATCTTTCTCAGCATCTTTGTAAACTTGCTCGAGCTCTTCGATGTGATTCGGTGTTATGGTCACAAGGTTATCGCGGTCACGGAACGAAGCGAGCAAGCTTTTGTATTTGCCTATACTAGAATAAGACACTTGTGCGGGTCGTTCTGTTCTGCCATGGAAAGAGCCGTGAAAAGATAAAAATTTGATCTTTTTCCCTTCGTGCTTGCCGCCTTTTGATGTTTGAATAAGGGCGTTAGCGTCGCTTAAGCGGGCTGCCACCGTAACACTTTCCGAGCCAGAATTAAGGCAAAGAAAGCGGTCGTAGGGACACCGATCTCGGTCCATACCTATGTTTTTTCTCAAGGTGTCGATAAATCTTCTTAACGAGCAACTAGCCGTCATCACATTTGCCATGACCTGATCGCTGGCCATCGCCTTTATCACCGGTTTAGGGTTGTGTCCGAGACCAAGCATTCCATAACCACCGTTATCGTGAATCACCGCGCCACCGGTTGAGACGATCCAAGGGCCAGACGCGGCTAAAGGAACGTAGGGGTTTGTAGCGTCGGGGGCGTAAAAATTGAGAACCCCCTCCTGGAGATCTTCGATCTGCTCAGCTTCGTCCTTTTTTAGTAAGTCTGCGTGATCACCATCGACAAGTTTTCGAAAGCGACTATAAGCGACCTCAATGGCTTCCCTTAGCTTTTCGTCTGTTTCAAGAAACTCACCTATGGCTTCAGCGCTCAAACCAGAAGTCAGCCTCTTACCGCCAAAATTCTTAATTTCGTTAAGTTTCTCAATCAATTCCATTGCGGGTCTCTCCATTAAGACGGTTATGAGATTTGGACTCACCAGATATTCTACTAGGTTATCGGAAGTTCGAAGAAGGCCCTTAAAAAAGGAGTAGAATCATAAGATAAATAATGAATTTTTCCAATATTTTTAAAATTAAGAGAAATGAAATCTTGTCTAATGAATTGAGATCGCCGTGATTTTTACCGATAGACTTGCATAGTCTTTTCCAATTTTAAGGCCTTACTGGATGTCCAAGAAGACAAAAATTCTCATCGTAGACGACGATCAAAGTGATCTCAAAACCCTTGCGAATATTGTTATCAAGCAGCCTGACTATGCTGTTGTCGAAGCCGCTGACTGGGAAACAGCTCTTTATCAGTTTAACACCAATCGTATTGATCTTGCGATTGTCGATCTTCGCTTGTCCAATTTGTCAGGGACCTCACTGATACAGAAATGGCGAAAACATGAAATGGAGTCGAAAGCGGCTGCTGCTTATTTGTTGACCACGGGTATGCAAAAAGAAGCGGGTGAGATGGCGCTGGTAGCCGAAATTTCAGATGTTTTGATGCTATCGAAGCCCTACAAAGAGCCGGCCGTTCTCAGCCTGATCAAGCAGGCACTGGCCTTACGGGTAAAAAGAGATACTTTGTCGAAAGTTTATTCGCAAAATGTCGAGCCATTTCTTCTAAAAGGGCAATTTGCTAAGGCGAAAGCCTACGCTGAAACAAAATTAGCCCCTCTTGGCCCGAAAGGCCAAGCGATAACTGCTGAGATTGTCGAGAAAGCAGGAGATCCAAAGGGAGCTTTGGTGATTTTTGAGAAACTATCAGCGGCAGAGCCGAAAAATATGCGCTACTTTAACGAAATCGGCCGTTTGCAGATGCAGCTAGGGAATTTGCCGGCTGCTAAAAAAGCCTATGAGCATGCGGACAAATTAGCTCCAAACAATATTCAAAGAGTCGAAGAAATGGCTCGTATGTACCTCAAACTCAATGCACCCGATCAATCGGTCGAAAAATTTCAGCAGCTGCTTGATCTTAGTCCGGAAGATCAAGAAAAGAAATTCACTATGTATGAGGAATTGGTTGCTGCCGGTTTTGATAAACATGCCCAGGAATTCTGCAAACAAACTTC
>CAZBDM010000615.1:0-2953 GCA_964490675.1 uncultured Oligoflexales bacterium | reverse complement strand
TCATGATTACCCATAACAACTTGTGCATTCATTTGCCGAACGAATCTGAGGACATCGAAAGAACGCGGACCTTTATTAATCAAATCTCCGACAAAAACAAGCTTGTCCTGGTTTTGATCAAAGCGACATAAAGCCAAAAGATTTTGTAGCTCATCGTAACAACCATGAACATCGCCTATCACCAGAGTTCTTTTCGCATGAGCACCTTGCAAGTCACTCATCCTTTTAAAAAACCTGAGCTTTCGTGGCAGCGACCCAACCTTTTTTGCCATCGGAAAGTTCTATCTTATACCAACCGTTATCAAGGCTGCCGTTGACCATAAAAGGAGCCCCCTCTCTTAGTTGAAAGAGAGACTTATGACTCGTCGAAGGGCCCGAGAAAACATCCGTCTGATCAGCAGTTACCGCTCCCCATGTTTCTTGACCATTGAATGAAATGCTGGTGGCAAAGAGACTCAAAGCACAAAGACAAGCTAAAACGATGCTGGCCTGTTTAGCTCCGGTTAACTTGGGTTTGAAAAGCCAAACAGAAATCATGATAAAAAGCACCATGAGGAAGAACGCAGAAAGGTAGACCATCTCCTTTAAAGTTGTCCAATTGGTCCAAAACCCAATAAAGCGGATGATACTTTTCTGACGCTCAACAGACAGTTTATCAGCGATTTTACCAGCAAGATAACTGAGATTCGCCTTAAGATCTGGATCTCGCGGTCTGAGGGATCGGCCTTTCAAAAGAGCCGCCATCGCTTCCCCAACCTCTCCTTTACGGTCAGCAATATTAGCTAAGTTGTAATAGAGCTTACCATTAGCAGGGTGATCTTTTATAAGCTCTCTATAAATCTGCTTAGCTTTATCAAGTTCACCTGCATCGTAAGCAGTATTTGCTTCTATAAGCTTATCGCTGGCCAGGTCAGCTTTAAGCTTCACAGTCGCTATCAGGCCAATCAACAAAACACCGGTCATGATGATCACTCTCAACATTTCTCTTCGATCTCCTTAACTATGCTTTCAACATCAGAAAGTGACATCTCTATCTGGGAACGATCAAGCTTGCTGCCTCCATAAGCTAAAGCTTCCACTTGAGTGAGAAACCGCCGCGACTTTTCCTTCGTGGACTCAGCAAGCTCTAATGAGTCGAGATGTGCTTCGATCTCTTTGGCGGTTAAGCTGCCCCCTTGAATGGAAAACTTATCACCGAGATAGTGACGATAAGTCCTGAATAACTCTTCGATGAGACCTTCAGCAGAATCTCGCTCGATTTTTCCTTTCAACTCTTTCAGCGAAGTGCTAAAGCTCGATCCTGCCGCGCGGCTTTTCTTGAGCTGCGGGTTCTGTAATTTGCGCTTCTCGTTAAACCGAAAACCAAGCATGCCTAAACACAAAAGAAGCGGTGCACCGGTTATAAATCCAACCACAGTAAAATCAACACCTGTTAGAGAGTCAGAAGTATGCGGATCAATGTTACGCTTGATGTCGATAAGATCTGTAGCTATGGCTTTCACTTTCTTTTGACTAGAAAGCGCCGCGTTGGGTTTAGATAAGGCGATACTGTCTTGTTTAATCGCTTCACCTTCAACTGAGATCTGGCCAAGTGCAAGCTCTAAGAACTCGTAAGAACCCTTTTTATAGTTAAAAATCGGTAGTGTTATGCGGCCGAGGTCGATATCACCGGGTTGTGTGGGAACTAAAGCGTAGCGGTAAGTCTTGGACGAGTAAACCCCTGTCATACGAGGACTCTCTTTAGCCTCTGGCTGATCGGGATAAGCCTTTATACCCTCTGGAGGTGTCCAGGGCAGTTCGCCAAGGTTATCAAGAAGACCTTCGCCCGCCAAAGTTATGGTTAAGGTGGTTGTGTCACCAACATTGATATCACGTTGACTTAGATTTGATTTAATCTGAAAAGCACCAACAATATTTGTAAAATCATTGGGCTTATCGTTCGCCGGCAGCTCCTTAACCAGAAGACTTGCCGCACCGGTCGACACCATCCGGGTGATCTTTTTAGTAAAAGGATCATTGAACATCTGAAACCAAGGATCAAGACCGCGTCGACGCTTCTTTTTCTGCTCGACAGCGATTCTTGCTTTCACCCGAAAAGGAGCGAGACTCAATTCACCAGGGTTCAACGGAACGATGATTCTTCGAACAACGACCGTATCGTAAGGCACCCCTTCCACCTGCTCACGACCATGTTCTTCTCCTTCTAACTCAAAAACTCTGACACCCCTTGGAGAGGAAGGTACTCTTTGGGCTTCGAGCCTTCCTCTATAATAAAGTGTAACCGTCTCAACAACAGGCTCGCCAACATAAGGCGACTCATTTGAAAACGATCGTTCAACAAAAGTCACAGGTGGTTCAGCGGATTTAGCGACGTCCTTTTTAGAGGTTGATTGTTCGCTGGCCTCAAATGTGATCGGCACAGTCTTTAGAACCTTACCATCAACGTTCAAAGAAAGACTTGGAATCGTGTAGCTCCCCGGTTTTTCAACTTCGATGGCAAAGTTATAGGTAATTTCCTTGTTCATCTTGCCATTAATAATCGAAATATTGGTCGAACGACCGTGGCTGGTAATATAAAGGCCTTCAATCTCTGGGACTTCTGGTTTACCTTTAGGAGATCCGTTAACACTGAGGGTGAGCTCGAAAACATCTCCGACCACACCTCTCGTTTTGTCAATGCGAGCGGTAAAGCTACCAGCCCACAAGACTGTTGATAAGAACAGCTGAAAAATTCCTACAGACAACGCTGCTTTCAACATAATCACCAATCCTTTTCAGGCTTTTCAATATTTTCATCAATCTGTGGAGGAATGGCTAACACTTGCCCTTTCGACTCCAACCTTCTGAGAAGCCGCGCCGCTTCTTCTTTAGACATGTTCAGGGGGACGGCTTGTTTCATTTTAGCAGCTTGCCCGCCTCCCTGTTGATCTTTCTCGTCCTCTTCCTTCTCAGC
>CAZBDM010000614.1:1317-2961 GCA_964490675.1 uncultured Oligoflexales bacterium | reverse complement strand
ATATTTACCTGCAAGATCAAGGTGTTGATATTACTAAAGATGAAGTTCTCAAAAAAATCTTCACGGCCATTAAAAGTTTGGATGATAAACTCGATGTAGAGTTAAAAAACGCTTATAATAAAACAGTCATCCAACTCAAAAACTGTACTGACAGCCGTCAAAAGCTTTCGAAATTTCGCTCACATCAGGTCGTTGAAAAAAATGTTAGAGGAACAGCCTGACTAAAGAATATCAATCGTATTGGAGATCATCATGGGTTCGAATCCAGAACAAGCTAATAAACAAAAAATAGCGCTTGTTTATGGCTCATTACCAAGTGTTGAAGAAATTGATCAGTTTCGTCTTTTGGACGAGAGATATGAAATTTCTGTCATCTCTTCTGAGTCAATTTGTGGATATTTAACCCAGAATAGTTTTTTTAAAGATCTGACTCTCATTGCTTTGCCGGATCACGATCAAAACTCGACCTTTTTGCCCGGTCTCGAAAACGTTTTAGCTGACTTTGATGTCGTGATCGTCAAGGAACGTATTGGTGTTTACGCTTACCAGGTTGTAAAGTCAAAGTGGCGAAATCGCTTTCGACTCTTGGTTTGGGTTGATAACCTCACACCTTACCCGGCAGAAGATATTGACCGTATGCGTACAGTGAGGCAAGAAGTAACCAACGCTGCAGATGGCTTTATTGTCCAGTCTAAGGCTGCCGAGACCACTCTTCTTATCGAAGGTATTGAAAAAGAAAGAATCCTGAGACTTGATGCTTGGGTTGATAAATTTGTCGAGAGAACTCCAGCAACACGTGCTAAAGCTTGTCAATCACTCGGTTTAAGTGAAACCGACTTCATTATTTCATACTTCGGTCAAATTGAATGGGAAGAGAGTCTACTTGATCTTATTCATGCGGTTAAAATTGCCTGCGATAACGACGCGTCTTTAGAAAGAAGAGTGAAGGTTGTCATTTGCGGTATAGGGTCTTTTGGTAATCACATCAGAGACCGAATCATTCACCTTGGTATTGACCGCAAGTTTCTTTTTGTGGCCCCAAGTCGCGAAGCATATATAGCAGTCAATACAGCAACAGACTGCACTTTCCTGTCAAGTTTACCAGCTCGAGATCGTATCGAGGGCGACCCATTTAGAATCCTTGCTTCGATGACCAATGAAATTCCTATGATCACAGGTAGAACACCTCTAGTTGAAGAGTTTATCGGCAAACACCGTATCGACTACTGTTTAGGCTCAGTTGCGAGTCTTTCCTCAGCCATAAAAAAGGCTGTAACGGCAAAGTCTCTGACCCATAACATTGTTTCCAAAAATAAGTCGACGATTGAAAAAAATCACAATTCAGAACGTATCATTAAACAAATCGATAAGATCCTTTCGAAAGTTTCTAAGCAAGCACCGACGGTCGAGCTCAGTGCTGTCGATCATCAGGTCCTTGAAGTAGAAGCCAAAATCGCTTCAAAACAATATCTTGAAGCGATTGACTTGATTGACTCGATCTTCAATCTCGAAGAGATTCCCGTCCATCATCGCGCTAATCTTCTTCGACTGATAGGTGACTGTTTCACAAAACTTGGTGATAGTGAGTCTGGTAAGAACTCTTACCAGCAAGCTATTGAGTTGGACCCATTCTCGGCAAAAGCC
>CAZBDM010000614.1:868-1307 GCA_964490675.1 uncultured Oligoflexales bacterium | reverse complement strand
GCGGTTCTCCATTTTCAAAAAGCGATTACCCTCGCTCCTAATGATGACATGGCAAACTTCGGCTTAGGTCTGGCCTTCCAGGGAATGGACGAACTTAAAGAAGCGACGAAATGGATCGTCAAATCCCTAGAGCTTAACCCTGAAAATATGCCGGCCATTTACAGTCTTGTTAGACTTGTTTCTGAAACAAAAGATTTTTCGGTAGCGGAAAAGGTGCTTCGCCAATATCTCATGCGTCATCCACACGATCACAATATGGCCTACACTTTGGCTGGAATGCTTTTCAAGATGGAACGCTACGAAGATGTTATCGATATCATAGAAAAGATCATAGCAGTCGATCCGATGGACGCAAGAGCTCAGTCTCTACTCAAACAAGCGAAAAGAGCGATGTCTGGAGAAGCGAAAACCACTTCTGCCAGTTAATTTAAACGAGAGG
>CAZBDM010000614.1:0-858 GCA_964490675.1 uncultured Oligoflexales bacterium | reverse complement strand
AGGAGCTATCGTGTTAAAGAAAATCTTTTTTGGAAACAAAGCGGTCCCCGTACCGATTCCGATTAACACTCTAGCTGAAGCCATCGATTGGGTGGAGACAACCTTTATCAAAAAAGGTCAGATGATCACAAATGTCATTCTCAACGATCAAGAGATTAATGTCGATGACATCGATCCTAAACTTGGCGCCACTGCTCTCTCTTCCGATTCAAGATTAATGATAAAAATTGAGACTCCTAAGGAGCTCGCTCTCCAAATCATTGATGCAACACGCGATCTGGCGTCGGTCATCGATAGCAGACTCAAGCCTCTTGCTGTCCATTGCTGGCAGCTTTCGCCTAATGAACTACCTACAGAAATTAAACACATCAACACTGACCTTGATCTCATCTTTGAACTTGTCGATCATCTTATGGGGTTTGTTGATCGTACTCATATCGATACAGCTCCCGTTCAAGGGATCGTTCTTTTAATCAAGCGTGTTCACAAAGCGCTTGATGAAGCCTATAAAAGACGGGACTGGCAATCTTATGCCCGCATCCTTCTCAATCGCCTTGAACCCCTTATTAAAGACATGGTGGTAGAAGCAGAAGGACTACAGCTGCGCATCTTCAGTATTGATGAAAGCGAAATCAATAGTGAGACCGAACGAAGCTCCCCCGGACTGGCTTAAACAACATGATTTTCAGTATTAGTCCTATCGAGGGTTGGGGGACCTTACTGCAAAAAAGCTTAATCACTGCAAAACCACCGAAAATTTTAATCAGATAGGAAGGCAGGGGAATGTCTTGCCTACCGTCAACTTCTACCAGGCTGATATGAGCGAGATTCTCAACGATCCAAAGGCCAAGAGTTTTC
>CAZBDM010000613.1:0-2976 GCA_964490675.1 uncultured Oligoflexales bacterium | reverse complement strand
AAAATGCGGATTGAGTTCTGGGGCACCACCTGTGATGTCTACTCGGCTTATTGTTTCAGCTTGTTCAACCAACCAAAGGAGCCTTTCAAAGGTCTCTTTGTCCATATTTTCGCGCTTTTTATTAGGACCTGCGTCGACGTGGCAGTGCAGGCAGGCCTGATTGCACAATTTGCCAACATTGACCTGCAAAGTTGTTAATGGCTTTCTCTTGAGATCTAGGCCAGATTCTTTGAGGCGGTCAGCGAAGGCTTTTGTGGCTTTTGGTTGTTGTGCTAGCATCTCAATCTGACCCCAATAATTATGCAAATATATATGTATGACCCGAAGGTCGCCCAACGATATCCACTTTTCAAATTCGTAGCAACCGTATTAAGGTTACAAAAATTTTTCACACGAGATAAATAATGCTTCAATTTCCCGGTCGTCACAAAATCTTTACAATCTTATGGATCAGCCTCACGATGCTTAGTTTAGTCGGTTGCAACCATCTTTTTTACTACCCCACTAAGAATCTGTTTCCACAGCCAAAACACCAAGACTTTCGATCAGAAGAGGTCACGCTAAAGACTCCAGATGGATTGAAACTGACAGCTTGGGTGTTTCGTCCCCACGGAAGCTTAGCTGGTAATATATTACAGTTCCACGGCAATGCTGAAAATATAAGCACGCACATTTATGGGCTTCTTTGGCTTGTCCAGTATGGTTTTCAGGTTGTCACCTTCGACTACCGAGGTTACGGCAGCTCACAAGGCGAGCCAAGCCGCGCGGGCCTCGTGACAGATGGACGGACTGTGTTGCGGTGGATTTGTCAGGACAAACGCTTTGCCGGGCTTGACACGGTTGTCGTCGGCCAAAGTCTCGGTGGAGCGGTTGCTGTGCCGTCACTTGCTCTTGAGAAGACGCCTTGTGCAAAGCTCCTGGTCTTAGATAGTACCTTCGCATCCTACCGGAAGGTGGCACAAGCCAAACTCTCAGAATTGTGGCTAACGTGGCCGCTTCAATGGCCGTTATCGTTTTTGGTGTCGGATGAATACAGTTCGCGGGATTATATCAATCAATTAAAGCTACCATTATTGGCCATTCATGCTACCGAAGATCCTGTCGTACCTTTTTCAGAAGGCATGCGTCTTTATAAGTCCTATAGTGGGAAAACAACGATATGGGAGGTGCCAGGTGTGTCACACACAGCTGCTTTAGGGCAACCGCAAGGGCCTTACCAAGAAAAATTTTCGAGGTTTTTATGCGAACATTTAGACGGCGGTAAAAACTGTCGCGAGATTTCTGAATAGACAGCGATTGCCATTGCCAAGGGCTATTTAAGTCGCTAAGCTGGTTATATACAAAGCCATGCTTAGAAAGGATAGACTGTGGAAAAGTGCACGCGTGTCGCTCTTTTGTTGGGTCTGTGGTTGACGGCAGATCTGGCGATGGCCTCTCAATCGCTAAAGAAGTTTTTTCACAAAGACCTTGAAAAAAACGTCGGTTGTGGTCCGGGTGCAGTCGTTTTTGATCGTGATTCATGGCTGTCCACTTCGGCAGCGACAAGTCTCAACGCGACTTCCTCTCCTCTGCTTCCCACTTCTACGACTTCAAAGCTATCAGGTTGCAATGGCGGACCTAGCAATGTCGTTTACGAACAACCAGCGGTCAAATTCATTCATGACAATTACTTCCTTCTTGCCTCAGATATTGCCGATGGCGAAGGAGAGGTTTTGACAGCATTTAATGAGCTTTTAGAAATACCGAAAGTGCAAAGATTGGATTTTAACCGTCATTTGAAGTCACACTTTAGCAGGCTGTATAGCCAAACATCGCGTCCTGCTGATGAACTCTATCAAGAGATTCTTATTCTTACTGAAGGTCTTCGTTTTGATGTTGAGGAGGCTTCGCTATGAAATTCATTTTTGTTACTCTCCTACTAACGGTGACCTCTGCTTCTTTCGCCAAAACCTATCCAGTCATGCGAGTGATTCAAAAAGATTTTAAAGAAAATGTATATTTATTCTTCCCACTTTGTGGCTTGGGATCGGAAGTGTTTTCGCGTGACTCATGGTTGTCTTCATCGTCTGCTTCCTCTGTAAACGTCAGCCTTTCGCCATTCGCTCCTACTTTGACAACCTTTAATATGTCGCAGTGTAAGGGGCCTAAGTATCTCGTCAAAAATGAAAAGCTCCTAAAGTTTGCAAAAGATAATCTTATTCTTCTCGCCAGTGAGATATCCAGAGGACAAGGGGAGGCACTGCAGACGCTAGCAGTGATGCTTCAGATCCCTGAAAGTGATCACGAGAAGTTTTTCAAGCTGTGTAAAGAAAACTTCTTCTATTTATTTCCGACACAAAATATCAATGCTGGTGACTTCCTTGATAATATCGCTTGGGTGACCGCCAATAAAGATGTTGTGATGCCTATGGCGCGAAATTATGATCTTGAGCACGCCTTAAGATAAATTCGGCATGGGTCAAGGTTTTTGAACAATCTGGGTTTTTTATCGATCTTCTTAAGTTTAGCTACGCTCATCCCTTCGGTGGCGTTGTACGCACAGACTCATAGTTCTTTTTCTTTAAACCAAATCGAGCAGATTGCTGACGAGCCGATGTGGTTGAGACTGCTTCACATGAACCAAAGTCTCTTCGGTTATAAGAGTCTTATTGATGACAAACGCTTCTTTATCAGTGACCTCGGTAAGTACGATCCGGTTGCAGAACTAAAAGCAACCTTGAAAGCCATGACTTCAGAACATAATCTCGACGATAATCATCCTTTTTGCCGGTTTCCAGCGCGCTTTTATTGGCTTTCAAAAAGGCTCAAGCTTCCGACAATTAGAGATGATTTCTGCAATGAGCGCGATGCCTTTTTAAACGATCATGCTGTGACCGCTGTCACGCTGGTCTTTCCAAGTGGGTTTTTTAATAATCCAGCCTCGATGTTTGGCCATACTTTTTTAAGGTTTGACTCTCAAAGTAAAAGCTCTCTCAA
>CAZBDM010000612.1:0-2981 GCA_964490675.1 uncultured Oligoflexales bacterium | reverse complement strand
CCAGGTAACGCTAAAAGATGGCGCGGGCCGTATATCGACGAAAACAAACTCGAAGATCCATGGGGGTCCGAGTACAAGTACAACTCTGACGGTCGCAAGTACCAAATTCAATCAGCTGGTAAAGACCAGGAATGGGACAGCGGCGACGATATCTTCTTCCCTGAAAAAGAAGGCGCTGAAGAGTGATCATGCGATGATCCTCGGTGGAACTTAGGCGCCACTGAGGACTTTTTCATCTTTAATCTGATATCATGCTATCTATGGGCAATGGTGCCCGAGCAAAAGGTCTTCCATGCTTGGAGCGGATCGTCAACTTCGGCAGCACCCGAACGCATTCACTCTTATTGAACTCATCATTGTTATTGCGCTGCTTGCGTTTGTCATTGTCGTAGCCTTTCCCAATTTTAATTTTAGTGAAGAGTCGCGGGTCAGCTCAAAACTAAGTCGTTTGTCAGCTGATGTGCGCTCGGCTTTCGATTTGGCTGTTTTAAGTGGGCGGCCACACCGTCTCGTCTTTCATTTGGGCAGTGGTGACTATTGGTTGCAGTCGACCGATTCTCAAAATGTCCTTCTTGGTGATCGACTGGTAGACCGCGACCCTTCGCCTCAGGAGGAAAGAGCGCGCCTTGAAGAGTTTGATCGGGATTTTGAGGAGTACATTGACCTGGCTGGTGAATCTTTTATTGATCCTGAAAGCGAAGAAGATATTCCACCCGCTTCGCCGGTCTTAAAGGCGAAAAACAAGTTGCGAGGACCCCAGTGGTTTGAAGTCAAAGAAGGGGAGTGGGCGAGAAAGCGCTCTCTTGGGCCAGAGCTGATTATTAAAGATATCCAGGCCGAACATCACCAGCAAAAGATCGATCTTTTGGAGTCGCGAGGAGACGCCTTCTCTTACATTTATATCCAGCCGACCGGCTACATTGAAAAGGCAGTTTTACATCTCTACTACCGGCTTGATGAAACAAGCATTAACGATAAGAAGCCTCCCTATACTTTTATCACGCAACCTTACGATGGTTCCGCTAAGCTTCTTGATGGTTACGTTGAGATCGATGTGAGAGGCGATGATGAATTCTAAAAAACTAAATGCGAAACCCTCCGAAAAAAGCTTCACGCTTCTTGAGACTGTCATTGCACTAGGAATGATGGTGGTCTTTCTAGCGGCTCTCGCTGAGACGCAAGGCAACGCCGTTTACTTTTCAGAGTTTGAACGGAACTCGACGAAAGCGACCTGGTTAGCCAAAAGTGTCATGTCAAAAATTGAATACTATTGGCAGACCCGCGACTTTTCGGAAATGACCATGAGTGAAAAAGAGATACCTTTCGAGGTTGACAAGGACTTCACTTATTCCTACGAGATTAAAGAGTGGAAGCTTCCCCTTATCAATATGCTCCTTGGAGGCGGCGGTGAAGAAGGTGAAGGAGGCGATCCGCAAGCCAACTACATTATGCAGCTTGCCAAAAAGTTCCTTGGCGATGAAATTTTAAAGACCGCCCATGTTGAAGTCTTTTGGCCGGAAGGGGCGAAGAAAAATAGCGTCACCTTAACCCTTCTTCTGACCAACCAAAGACAGCTTGATACGTCTATTGAAGGACTAAAGCCTCTCAAGAAAGAGACGGGTAAAAAAGATCCAAAGAAGGATCCGAAAAATCAGCAAGGAAAAAAAGATCCAAAGAAGGATCCGAAAAATCAAAAAGGAAAAACGCCGCCGGGTAATCCACCAACGGATGCAGACGGCGAAGACCCAGATGAAGACTACTAACAGTCTAGGACTGAGATGATCACGAGACCTAAAATTCAATCATCGGGCTTCACTCTTCTCGAGGTGGTGATTGCCATTGCGATTTTGGCGATTATGGTCACTGCTTTGTCGACGATGTTAAAGAATGGCTTCGATCTGCGTTTTGCCCTGTCTCAAAATGCAAAGGTGACTAATCGTCTTAATAATGCCATGCGCCAGATCAGTGAAGATCTCAGTAAAGCCTTTGTGCTTTCTGGCAAAGATGTCATTCGAAATCCACCAGAACGAGCGACCAAGACGCTTTTTGAAATTCTTAAAGAATCTAAGGGTGATAAGTTGCGTCTGACAACCATGAATCATAAGGCGAGCCGCGCTAACGCTCGTGAGTCTTCGCTTAGCTTTGTTGTTTATGAAGTGAAAGAAGCGAAAGATGTTCCTGGCCGTACACATCTTTATCGTGGGGAAGATATTTTCATCCCAGAAGATAACCGTAAAGACCCGGACATGGTGGTAATTGCAAAAAATATTAAATCGATTAGCTTTGAGACTTGGAATGGAGACGGATGGACAAAAGACCGCTGGTCGACCAAGCGCAGAGATACTAGGGATAAGCTTCCTCACATGGTGAGAGTTGTCATTGAAGCTTATGAAGAAGACCGCCAAGAGGAAGATCGAGAGGATCGTTACAGTGAAGTGACGACTTCCTTTGAAACGGTTGTTTTCCTGCCTTTTGCGGCAAAGATGCCTGAGCTCAAGGAACAAACATCGACCATGAAGCTTTAAGACAAGAGGAAATAGGTGAAGAAAAGACATAAACTTCCATGGTGGAAAGTAAGACTGCCAGAAACCCATTGGGGGTTTCCGGTCTCCTCAGAAGAGGTACCGGATGAGCCGGCCCGTCGCCAAAAGTCGTCAGGCGTCTCTCTTCTAGTGGCGATGTTTGTCATTGTCGTCGCCAGTGGATTTGCTATGGATCTTATCCTTGCTTCTTCTGTCAGTCTGGAAATGGCGTTTTCTCAGCGTGACCGCGTTAAGGCTGAGTACACGGCCAAGTCAGGCTTTTATTTAGGGCTTTATGCGTTGATGGTTGATTGGGGAGTTGATCTTTTCAAAAACCAGCAGAAGCAAAAGCCTTCCGACGGACCGGGCGATTGGTGGGCAGCACTAAATGGGACTCCTATTGGAGCTTCGACTATAAAGTTGGCAGCGGCTTTTCAGGAGCAGTTTGGCCTAAGCCAG
>CAZBDM010000611.1:0-3012 GCA_964490675.1 uncultured Oligoflexales bacterium | reverse complement strand
AACAACGGGAGAATACTTAAAAAGATGCTTGACGACTTGCTGCGGCTCTTGCCCGGCGGAGGCCTGCCCATCGGTGACGACGACCAGATTGTACTCTCCGTAACCCCTTTGTTTCTTCGCCTGCTCTTGTAGTACCTTAACAGCAGCCGTTAAAGCTGACTTTAAAGGAGTTCCACCGCCTGACTCGACAGCATCGACCTCGGCAATAAACTGCTGGCGATTTCCGACGCCAAGCGGTAAGCGTTCGAGATCCCCTCTACTATCGAAAACAAAAAGTCCAAGCTGCGCATCACCGGGTACTGCATCGGCGAATTTTTTTAATGCGCGTTTAGCAACCGCTTCCTTAGTCGTCCCACCGGCACACTTCTCCTCTTTCATGCTACCGGATCCGTCGAGTACGACGTAAAAATTCTTCGCTCCCAAATTGGTAAGAAAACTTACTTGTTCTCCCTGTCGGGCCACTCCCCAGTTTTGGGTTAATCCGACGACGGGCGTGACATTTTCTCCTGTTAGATTTCTATCTGTGACGGTAACCGGTCGCTGATTTTTAGTCTTGTTTTTTTCGATAAAGTCGCAAGCCTTATCAAAGATCACAAAGCTAATGACTGCAGCGAAAACAAAGAGGTTTCCCATGACTTTTGACTTTTTCATCTTAAACGCACCTAAGCTTGATTAAAGAGGTTGAAAGACCGATTCTTCTGCTTCTACTTGAATAATTCTAAATTGTACGCGCATGTTTTTTAACCACTCTTGTTTTGTTTTTGGCGCACAAGGATCTGATCCACAACGTCCTGAAGCAGGGCTATCAATCCCCATACCGACAACGGCAAACTGGTTGGGATCAAGATTAACGCCACGGCTTTTTGCATACTTAACAACACTGTCACGCACCGCATTCGCTCGTGAAAGACTAAGGTTTTTGCCGGCCTGTTTAATGCGGTTAAGCACCAAAGGCGAAGCTCCGCTCTTCTTCTTTTTGAGATAGCCAAGAGGATCAGAATGCCCCTCAACGGTAATCACGGCACCACCATACGTACTTGCCAATTCGATGACTTTCTTAAACTCATCGGCATATTCCGATGAACTAAAACTGTTCTGATTAGGTTTAAAAAAGAGTTCGAAGTTAAACAGACTGCCATCGTCAAGCGCACCCATCTGCCGACGTCTGGTTACAACCTTAGCAACTTCCTCTTTTTTGAAGCGGGATTTTTTGGTTGGGTCGACGTTAGCAATTTCACCTTTTTTAAGCTTATTATAGTCCCATTCAGCATGGCTCAGCTTCTGCGCACTCGATAGAATCCCCCCCGAAATAAGGGTCGCTTGGATTTCTGTGTTTAACTTGGAAAAACGCCGAGGAAAGCTTGGATTTGTGAAAAAATCACGGTTTGCGAAAAAACTGACAAACTCAGCGTCAGCATACATTCCTTCGGTATCAGCAACCGCTTTGTCACTGTCGAGCAAAATCTTCGCCGCTGCACGAATCATTTTACTATATTCGTCACTACGAGATGATTTGTTATCTACTAGTTGTTTCAATCTGATCTGCGACTCCATAAGTCCAGCGACAAAGTCTGCCACAAACTTGCGATTGGCATTGAAGAAGTCGCTTCTAACTGCATAAACATCAGCAATGATCTTATTCGCCGATTTGGTCGACATAAGAATACGCGCCCCTTTCACCGAATCTTCTGCTCCGGTCCCCACCTTTCCGCCAGAAGTCAAAGCCAGCGCATCTGGAATAATCACCATCGCTGCATCGATTCCGCTCTCTCTAATCGCCGCTGATGGTGAATGATCGGTACCTGTTAGGTCCTTTAACCATTTTATCTTGACATCTTTAAGACTCATGCCCGAATCAGCAAGTACTTTCCCTAAATAATCAACATGTGGACCGTAAGCTTGCACTGCGATCGTCTTACCGCGTAAGTCTTTTGGACGCTTGATATTGGACTTAACGACTAATGCATCACCACCAGCAGACCAGGTCATTTGATAGATCACCTTAAGTCTCGTACGTTTATCTTTGTTCGCAACTTCCGATGCCATGTTGATCATACTGAGAGTTCCTCTCAGAAAAGGAGAGCGACAGCTCATATAGGACTTCAGCTGATTAGCAAAAACATCCTCGCGCTCTAGTTTTAACTTGAGCCCCTTTTTAGCAAAGATACTTCCGTCAGCCGTATTGATTTGGTTGCCGTTGGCATAAATCGTATTGATATCCCCGCCCCAAGTGATCAACGGCACTTGCACGGTCGAAGATTTACCACAAGCCGACACTGTGCTAGCGACTTTTTTGTTAAGAGGTGGCGAGGAAATATATTGAGTCGCGCTTGCTAGAGAGCAGTAGCTAAGTGTGATAAGTCCGACAAGAAGATTGATTTTCATTGATTCTCTCCAATTAATTCACACATTGGTATTATTTTCGACCCGAGAAACTCATCAAGACGCCAGAGATTTCTCCTGCGATCGCGCTCGAAGAACACCGAACTTGCGATAATCAAAAGATCTTTAAAGTCTTTAAGTCCCATTGATTGCGAGCTCATTGAACTGAGTTTAGGATAAGTTTTGACTAGACGTCCATAAATAGAAACGAAGTTAAGAACGACTCTCGAAAACCCATTAACGAGCAGCTGATTCTGTTTTACCTGAAAGTCGATTTCCGTCTGGTAAAACTGTCGTTCAAGACGCAGCCACTCACTACACGCCTCATTGACAGCTTTCTCAGCCGACTCCTGTTGGGCTCCCTGCTTGACGAGCTGCTCGACAAATTTCTGCTGGGCTTCAGGGTATTTTATCCAATTACGGAACAGCTTTGTCGCCTGCAGAAAGTAAAAGCGCGAATCGGTCAACGTCAAATCAAGCTTTGCCGGCATAGCAGCAAACAAGCTTGAGTTTTTGAGGTCTTTCTTTAATTCTGGGACATCTTCCAAAAGCTTATGCTCTACAAGATCCGCCATCAGCTCTGCAATCACCGGCGACAACGCAATGGGAAGGCGTTCGGAAATTTCAGCG
>CAZBDM010000610.1:0-3020 GCA_964490675.1 uncultured Oligoflexales bacterium | reverse complement strand
GAGAGAAAGTTGAATCTTGCCTCGTTGTCTCTTCGCTTTAGATAGGCTTAAAAAGCTATAGAGACTCTTTTGCTGATCTTCAGAGAGATCAGGATAAATAGGCATTTTAGCTTTGTAGCTTGGATAAAAAATGTCACTTCTACGAGAGAGTGTATCTTTAAAGTATGAGAAACTAATAAGTGGGTATCCTAAACGAATCACTGGAGCACGATCAATGTGATCGTGGCAACTCCCACACTGAAAGTTTTTATAAAGCTTCTTTCCTGTTTGGATTCTTTCTTCTTCGCCCTGATAATCATCCTCGACTGACATTTGGTCAATATCGAGCTCAATTGCAGAAACAGACTTATCGTTAAGAGCAAACATGTGACCTTTATCAAAAGTCCTTTTGGATGGCTTTGACAAATATGTTAAAAGACCGTTTTTATTGTATTTTTTGACCTTCAGTGACTTTAGTTTCGGAGCGTAACGATAAAGTCTTTCGAGAGGGAACTGAGACTCCTCTAAAATAGAAACGGTATGGCACCTACTGCAACGCCCAGCGGCTTTTTCGGCAGTATGACAAGACAGGCAGGAGTCTCGAAAGACTCCTGAGTGAGTTAGAGATCGAGCAAGGCAGGGAGATGTATGCAATATGGCTAACCATAGAATGATTAGGCAGGATTTGTGTTTATAAGTCATAACTTAAGGAACGTGTTTTTTGATAGTGTTCTACATAACGCTTTTTAACGAGATTTCTTAAAGATAGACGGACAACACTAGACCACTGGTTATCTACGCCTTCAAATTCTGAAAGTTTATTTATGTCGTAAACTTCAACGTCAAAAAGACCTGACTGATCGAATCCTCCTGGATAGTCCAGTAGGGTGTCCATACAGAATTCCGTAGAGAGCTGTTTAAAACTTTTATTTGAAAAGCTGCGGTTAGTGATTAAGTCTGGGCAAGATTTAGTGTTGTGAATCACGAAGCTTTGGCTAAAGGTTTCCTTGCCCTCTTTTTTTTGAGTCAGTCTGACAATGACCGGTTTTTTTTCAAGAGCAATTTGCTTCGCCTCCTCAATTATTTCAGGCGTGTGATCAAGGGCTTCTCCTATCAATGTTTCTATCATGATGTTTTTTGCAATTTTTTCTTTTGCATCATTGATATTGTCTTGTCCTGTTTGTTTGATCGCGGCTGGAACGTTGACTTCAAAACGTTTAGTGCCGGCTTCTTTAAGGATCTCGTCTGCAGAAAAGCCTGCAGGCTTCACTTGACTCTGAGGGTCTTCGGCGAGAGAAGATTGATCATTCTTTCTAATTCTTACTGAAAAGAAAATAATCACAACAACAATTAGACTTACTGATGTAATGACAAGAGTTTTATCCTTTGCTAATAGACCTTTCATGTTATTCCCCTTTTTTACTTTGTTTGATGCACTTCCATAGTGAGTGGATCTCTTGGTTATTAAATTCTTTTAGAGTCTTGTGATGATTTTTTAAGAAACGAGCAATATCAAATGACCCCTTTAGCTCAAACGAACTATTGTGAGCTGTACAGTCCAAAGAGACTTGTTCATCTTGGTGGTCGATTGGTGCACCATCATCACTTTCGCTTTGCTGTAATGGATTGATGTCTCGATTCTCTTTTGAATAGTTATCTTTGCCACAACCCAACAAGAATAGAATCGTTAGAGTAACTGATCCTTTTTTCAAAAGTAGACTGTTCATCGTAGAAATAAATCTCCACTAAGAATACGTCTTTGCAGACGAGTTGTTATGGCTCGATTTAATTTTCTCTTAGTTAATGGTATTTCAAGATATTTATTGATCATAGCTGTCATAAATTCATTAGAACGACCAGTTGGACCATCGATCGAAACGGCTTCAAGGTGATCTATGCTAACTTTTATGCTTCTCAAATCGATTTTGGCCAGAACGATAAAACCTAGATCAAATTTCAACCATTGATCAATTTCAGGAACATAGAAAATTAGCCGACCTTTGGCATTTCTTCCTTCCGGCAGTAGTCTCGCGAAAAGACCATCTCGCGAAAAGATCGTCTTTTCGGTTAGAATTTCCATCTCGAGGATTGACTGTTCAATATGGACAGAAAGAGCTCCGAGAGAAACGCGACTATCGAGTTCTCGTTCAATTCTAAGTTCATATTGTTCAAAAAGGCTGACCAACCATTCGAGACCAAAACTTGATGGTTTTGTCCTTGTCGATAAATGTTGTTGAGAAAGTTCAATTGTAATAGCAGCCGTAGAAGTTTCGATACTATCGATTGTTTGATAGCGATAGGAAACACTTCCAGAAAGAGCCAGACCACCAGCGGCAAGCTTATTCAGCAGCTCCAGTTGATCCTTATTCATTTCGAGTTTGTAGTAAATATAAGACGATTGATTGATCGGGTTGGGAACCACCGAAGACTTCACTTCACCCATAATATTGTCTAAAAAAAGTTCCGCCTCTCCTATTTGCATAGCTAAGGGTAAAAAAGTCTTTCTTTCCGAAGAATCCTCCTGAGAATTAATATAGGCTACTGAATCATCATAATTTGGCTGAAGAATGAGATTCAAAAAGAAGTCTTCATCTTTTTGCTCGAGGAAGCTCTTGTCCGCTGCAAGTTCCCAACGACTAGGGCGAATGAACTCTACTCTTGGGTCATCAGTGGTATAGCCAATTGTTTTCCCTTCCCATAAGATGATTTCTGTTGGGAAGAGTGTGTTCGCACAAACTGTTCCTTGGAGAAACCCAAAGGTTAATAACAATTTAAAAATTGAATTCATGTTTTTCTTCCACTTTTTCATCGAAGGTTGCGTTGTCATCAAAGGAATGGAGTCGGTATTGGTCTTCCCGATGATCAAACAATTCATCAATAAGCTCTTGCATAAAGTCTCTGATTTCTTGTGGCTCTTTGTCTTCAAAGATTTCATCGGTAGATTCGAGAACCTCATCGGCTTCATACTTTGCCAATGCAAAGCCAGTAAAGAAAAAGGCGGCTTCATGTGAAAGATAATTGTTAGATTGAATTGAACGAAT
>CAZBDM010000609.1:0-3020 GCA_964490675.1 uncultured Oligoflexales bacterium | reverse complement strand
TTACCGACAAGCTTAAACTGTGCACTATTTATGGTACAGAGCACCGAGCCCATTATTTCGCTTGGCCTTTTAAAGTTTTTGCCGCCAATCTTTTTCGTAGTATCGTGCTCATCTTTTACAACCTGCAAAAGAAACTCCCCCATACCAGCTGACTCTTTTGCGGGGACATTGATAAAATCCTCCCTCAATCTGCCATTTACCATCGGTCGGATGACACATTGGCTTTGCGTCTGCCCATCAGCCCACTGACAGAGAAGCGTTCCGCTAACAGTTCTGACCGCACCAGCTGCCAATGAGATTTCTCCTAAGATTAGATTGGAAAGTTCTTCTGCTTGTTTTCCAATAATGACAGCTTCGTTAGGCATGCGGGGATGGACAAGACTGCACTCTGCAGACTCCCCCTTAAAAGCCGGATTCTTTTTGCCAATATAATCGCAATAAACATCTCCAAAAATCGTTTTCTCCGATGCAAGCTCTTTTCGAGACTCCAAGAAATAAGCCCAGATTTGTTCTTCGAGTTTTCCTTCTAATTTTTCTTTCGGTGCAAAGCTGGATTTATTTTTTAGTCTGACATGTAAAAAGCAGTTAACTTTGTTGTTTTCTTTTGTGCAACGAATCATTCCAAGAGTTGTGTGAATGGTGGCGTCGTTGACTTTCTGTCCCTGTGATCTTTCAACTTTCACCATTTGATTGTAGATCGCGCTACTCTGATCTTCTGGAAAAATCAACTTACCTGTTCGAATCGTTGTTGTCTGAGAGCCGGTTAAGCTAGCCCTTTCACTTTCACTCAAATCTTCAATGGGCTTCTTCTTAACGGTACAGGAGGCGACCAAAACACTGATAAAAAACGTCATAAAGTATTTTTTAAACATCAATCTTTCCATTGCCTTGCGGTTTAAATGCACGTTGAATGGGGATTTTTTCCTTAATATCTATTACTTTACCCTAGCTTCACAGGAATTGCAGCATAGTTGTTTTTTTTTGAAGACCAGCGTTATAACTTTGCTTTGAAGGGCAAGCGTCACTTGCCGCAGAACCTTTTCACACGTTAGGAGTCTAGAGGTGAGTATCAGAAAAGTTCTAACCGTAGTCATGGATGGAGTAGGCATCAACCCTTCTCGGTTTGGCAACGCCGTAGCGATGGCTTACACCCCAAATATGCATTTTTTGAAAAAGCACGGCCTCTTTACAACTCTCAATGCACACGGAACTGCTGTCGGTCTGCCTTCAGACAGCGACATCGGTAACAGTGAGGTTGGACACAACGCTTTGGGAGCAGGAAAGGTTTACGATCAAGGAGCTAAACTTGTGCAAAACGGTTTAGCCGATGGGTCCCTTTTTGCTGGCGAAACCTGGCAGGAGTTGATCAAATCAGTAAAGGGTCACAACGGCAGTCTCCACTTCATAGGCCTTCTGTCTGACGGTAACGTCCACAGCCACCAGAATCATCTTTTTAAAATGCTCGAAAAAGCCCATCAAGAAGGCGTGAAAAAACTTCGCGTTCATCCGCTTTTAGATGGTCGAGATGTTCCCCCAAAATCAGCCGAACAATATGTTGAATCCTTAGAAGCCAAACTGAGCCAGCTGAGAGACGCAGGCTGCGACGCACGTGTCGCCTCAGGAGGCGGCCGTATGACAACGACTATGGACCGTTACGAAGCGGATTGGTCGATGGTAGAGAGAGGTTGGCACGCCCATGTATTAGGCCTAGCTGAGCACGAGTTCGCCAGTCTCTCAGCAGCCGTCGCCTACTTTCGAAAAGAAGATTCATTGGTCGACCAGAACTTCCCTGCTTTTGTCATTAAAGACAACTCCTCACCCGTTGGAACGATCGAAGACGGCGATGGTGTGATCTTTTTCAACTTCCGCGGTGACCGCGCCATTGAGATTTCCCGAGCGTTCACGGAGGAATCCTTTTCAGCTTTTGATCGTCACCGCTTCCCGAAGGTATTCTACGCAGGTATGATGGAATACGACGGTGATCTTCATATTCCAAACAAATACCTCGTCTCTCCACCCCTCATAAAAGGAACACTTGGGGAGTTGCTCGCTCACAAGGGAATCCGCCAGTATGCCTGCAGCGAAACGCAAAAATTCGGTCATGTTACTTATTTTTGGAATGGCAATCGATCTGGTTATTTCGACAAAAAGCTAGAGGAATACGTCGAAATCCCCTCTGATAATATCTCCTTTGATGAAAAACCTTGGATGAAAGCTTACGAGATCACAGAGGAGACCATCAAAAGAATGCAAGCCGGAAGCTTTGAGTTCGGTCGCATTAATTATGCAAACGGCGACATGGTCGGTCACACAGGTAATCTAGAAGCATCAGTTGTTGCCGTCGAAACCGTCGATCTTATGCTTCATAAGTTGATCAAAGCTGCCAATGCGACTGGCACAATTCTTGTTGTCACAGCGGATCATGGCAACTGTGACGAGATGTTCGATGCGAAGGCAAAGGAGTTTGATGGCTGGGAGTTTGCTGACGGAAAAGACCGCCCGAAAGCCCGCACCTCCCATACTCTTAATCAGGTTCCCTTCTATATTTACGACCCCAAAAATGGCTCGGGTAAATCTCTGACACCTCCTGGGGAATCTGGACTAGCCAACGTTGCTAACACTGTTCTTGACCTTATGGGTGTCGAGCAAAACCAAGAGTTTTTTCCGTCTATCTTGAAAAGAGATTGAATAAAGCGGCTTTTGCTTTAAAAAACCGTCTTTCTGGAGATGATTGATGAACAAAGACCCCGATGATCCCCATAACCCACCTGACCTTGAGCGTGCAAAACAGGCATTTTCTGACTTTTGCTTGACGATTGCCGGCCTACGGGACCCTCATTGTGGCTGTCCTTGGGATACAAAACAGGACTTCAAGAGCCTTCGTCAGTATATGATCGAAGAAGCTTATGAAGCTGCCGAAGCCATGAATCACGGTTCTCCACAAGAGATCGCTGGGGAGCTCGGAGATGTGTTACTGCAGGTCGTCCTTAATGCCCAAATCGGTCTTGATAATGGTCAAT
>CAZBDM010000608.1:2761-3038 GCA_964490675.1 uncultured Oligoflexales bacterium | reverse complement strand
TCATCACATCCTAAGGCCCCAGCAAAAACTAAGCGATTGTGTTTACTCGAACGATGACAAGCCGGATAGTTTGCATGTTGGCGCTTTTTCAGATTCAAAACTTATCGCAGTCGGCTCGATTTATCGGGAAGCAAAAAGCTTTCAGCCAAAAGATGATGAGTGGCGTATTCGTGGTATGGCCGTTGATTCTAGTTACCAAGGAAAAGGAATCGGAGGTCTTGTCTTAACAGCACTTATCGATCATGTGAAATCTCTTGGGGCTAAAAATATCTGGTGT
>CAZBDM010000608.1:0-2751 GCA_964490675.1 uncultured Oligoflexales bacterium | reverse complement strand
GCAGTAAGGTTTTACCAAAAATATGGTTTTTTGGCGGAGGGAGAGGAGTTTGAACTTACTGGTATTGGTCCGCACTATCTACTAAATTTGAACCTCTCTTGAAAATTTGTAAGCATCAATGCATTGTTTCTCTTTCGCATTTGCTGCGGAAAGTGATCACGTTATGCGGACGTTCTCCAGCTGTCGGAATACCTCTTTTTACCAAAAGATTTGCACTAGCTCTCGCATTTTTTGGCTCCAGGCCAGGGCTAACAGCTAACATTGCAGCACCCGGGTTCAATTCGATACGTGCCAAGGCTGTCAATGGTCTACCAGGGGAGTTGCCAGCAAGTATTTGAAGCTCTCTGATTAGATCGAGGTCTTTGGGGTTTCTGAAGGCTAAAATATCGGAAACGAGCTCTCGAAGATCACTCAAATCAATGCTAAACCTTCGCGCAAGAATAAGGGACCAGTAAGCAAGCGCTTCTTTGTCACGGTACTGATACTTCGGGCTATTATAGACAACATTCTCTGTCCATAAGCTTTTTATGTGCTCCCTTACTGCAACTGCCAGTCTATCAATGGGTAAAGGAGAAGCCCCAGCAATGTAGTGGATCTGTGCATTTCGCTCAAAGGTCGCAAATTGTTTCAAGGCTAGTAGTTCGAGCGCAGTCGTCTCTTTTCTAAGATAAACGAGTAAGAGTTCATCGGGGTTCTCTGGCAACTGATCCATCAGACTTAAAAATCGAGTGGGCCATACCTTTTCGAGTGTAGCGAGGACACGATTCTGACCTAAGATAAATTCGAACTTTTCTTGCGCTTCGTGGGGGATATCAAACCAATGGTCTCTGATAAAGGCCATCGCCTGTTGCCTGACCGTTTCTGATCGCGAAAGTAATTCTTCAATTATCAAGAAGGAGGCATCTTCATGCCAAGAATAGAATTCAATCCATCTCTCAAGTCTCAGCGAATCTTCCATGTAACCGCCAAAGTGGCGTCGAAAAAACTCAACACGTCTAGGGTGCGGAGCCGCCTGCCAAATACGGATAGGAATTTTGGCAAGAGCTATGACCGTTTCAGCGTTAAAATTGGTGCGCGACAATAAAAACTGACCCCATTCCGCTGTATAATAAGCTCCATGAAAAGGGTCGAGAAAAATCGCCTGGGTTGGCATGTTAGGTAAAAGCGCTGCAATACGGGTATTTAACCGAGCTTCGTCAAATCCAAACTCGACCATCAGATCGATGTCTTCTGGTCTCACATCAGACATAAAAAAACGAAAAAGTTCTTTACGTACGAGTGGTTTAATTCTTAAGGAGTCGAGAGCAGTATCGGTCAAGATTGATGCTTGAAGTCTTTCAAGTGCAGTTTCGTGGGAGACAAGAAAGCGGGTAAATCTTGCTCTAAAGGTTTCGGGAAAAGGAGAAGTGTCTTGCGGCCAAGCTGCTATAAGAGCTGTAGTCACTTGTTCGGCTAAATGCCGCAGGTTGGCAACGGCCTCCGCATCTCGTTGATTTTTTTTGTGGGAGCCAGAAACGACAGAAAGTATCCGTTCAGTTGGACCTCTTAGCGAAGAAAAAACATCAGCTCTTACCTGGGTAGTGAAAAGAGAAGCGCATGCTATCAAACTTAGGTGGATAGATTTCATAGAGTGAAGACCTTTGATTTCATAGAGTGTCGACCTGATTTAGCATTCGAGGTAGGTAACATAAGCTATTAAGCAAGTTAAGAATTATTTAACTTCCCGAACATAACCTTTTGGCGAGGGAGTCGTTTTTAAAAAGAAATTGTTCGGATCAGAACCGAAAACTGTATTGAAAAATTCATGGGTTACTCAGGTTAAGGGCCACCGTTGAAGCCGAAATCTCGAAAGATTAATGCAACGCTAGTGAATCTGATGAAATAAAGACGTAAAGTCCGCGGTGATTCAGGTTCTCGATATACCTGAGTTTCAATATAAGAGACTAAGACGGTTCTCTGTTGAAATTTTTGGTATTTTTCGTGACTCTTATAAACGATGTGTTGATGTCCAAGGCAGAGAGAATCGGAAGAATGATGAATAAAGAGCAAAAAACTCAAACGAGCATTCTTATAACCGGATGCTCGTCAGGAATTGGCCTTCATTGCGCACAGACACTTAAAGAAAAAGGTTATTTGGTGATTGCATCGGCAAGAAGGCCTGAAGATGTCAAAGCTCTCCAGGACAAAGGTTTAATTGCTTGTCAACTAGATCATTGTGATGCCGACACTATGAAAAAAGCCGTCGAGTTTACCCTTGAACAGACTGGTGGCACTCTCGATTGCCTCTTTAACAACGGAGCATACGGTCAAATTGGAGCTTTGGAAGATATCTCAACCGAAGTCCTTAGAGAACAATTTGAGACCAATTTCTTCGGTCAACATCACTTGATCAGGGAAGTCCTTCCGACTATGCACAAACAAGGCTACGGAAAAATTATCCAGCATAGTTCGGTTTTAGGGCTCATTGCCCTTCGCTTCCGAGGTCCCTACAATGCAACAAAGTTTGCCCTTGAAGGCTATTTGGATACGTTGCGGCTTGAGCTTTTTCATCACAATATATTTGTCTCTACTCTCAATACAGGACCTGTAACGAGTCACTTTCGTAAGAATGCTTATAAGAAATTTCACGACAATGTTGATGCAGAAAACTCTTATTATAAAAAGGCTTACCTAAAACAAGAACAACGCTTTCAAAGCGAGAAAAAAGATATCTTTCAACTTGGTCCCGAATCGGTCACTGACAAGGTCATA
>CAZBDM010000607.1:1383-3040 GCA_964490675.1 uncultured Oligoflexales bacterium | reverse complement strand
CGCCTTTCACCCGTCCGAACTTCGAATCCGTTGATATTAAGGACTATTTTCAAAACATTTCGGATCCCTGATTTAAAGGGAAGACTCGATCTCGACTGCTTTCGATAGCGTTTCATCAGCGATCAGCCCAGGGCCTTCGAAGTCTTTAAGCTGTAAGTTGATCGACTGTGCTTCTTCTTCAAGAGTCTTTTTCTCAATCCAATCAACAGGTGTGAGTCCCCAGTTGTGAGAACCACAGAGCACCGCAAAAGCCGCGACTTTTTCCACTGCTCTTTGACTTTCCGAAGATCCCTCGCCTTTGTCTCTGCTAACAGTAGGAATTTCAGTGAGGGGGCTGACCAGTTCAATTTGTTTGCTAAGGGTGATTCGCGTCAGTGCAAGAGCTTTCATATATTCGTAAACTGTCACAAAGCTAGATTCTGTCGTTGCTAAACTGACTGAAAAAGGTGTTTTAGAAGACAGATAGAGACCAGAAATAACTTTCATCTGCAAATTCCAAAAGGAAAGATCAAGACCCTCTTCAAGATTGCCTTTTAATGAAAGTTTTAAATGAATAGGTAACGAAAGAGAGAACGATGCTCTTATGATATCTTCCGGCCAAGAGTCATCGTAATGATAAGAATTGTAAAGTGCATCGACTCCTGCATTTTTCAGTTGCAAGACAAGACGGGCAGCTGTCTGGCCGCGATGGAGCTGCCATTCTTTGATCGATTGTAAACCTTGAAGGATGAATTTTAGCTGCGGCCATTTCTTTTTGATCGAGTAAGAAATGGTTGTGATGATCTCTAGTGATAAATCAACAGACCCACTGATACTCTGCTCAACAAGATCAAGGACGATGCTCTTTGCGCCAAGAGAAGCTGCTTTTTCAACTTGCCGCATGGCTTGTTCTAAGAGCGCATGATCATCATTAGGGTTTAGCTTTAGGAAATGACACCAATCTAGTTTGATATCTTTTTCACCGATTTCTTGAGAAATGTGCTGGGCTTCTTTGGCAAGTTCGTGCAGCGCGACACTTTTGAAGAAAGTGTTCAGTTGATCAGAGTTTAAGTCTTTAATGTCGGTCGCGAGCGAGTGCTTCTCGGAGCTGTTTTCTGGCGAAGAGACTTCTTGCAGGGGATTATAAAGGGTGTCACGTTCGACAGGTGTGCGACCTGTGTGAGTGATCAGCTTTTCAAGATCCTGTCTGGTAAGAGCCATACCAGAGCGACCACCGGCCATGCGAGAGATCTTTTCTTCAGTGACGGTTCCGTCAAGGTCGTTTGCACCAAATCGCAAGGCTAGTTGTGCGATGTCTTGTCCAAGCATAATCCAATAAGCTTTGATGTGGTCGAAGTTATCTAAAAATAGTCGTGCGATAGCAATCGTCTTTAAATCTTCGATACCGAGAGTGTAACGAGTGATACCCATTTCGTTATTATGAGGTTGAAAAGATAGGGGAATAAAAGCATTGAATCCTCCCGTCTCGTCCTGCAGATCTCGCAGTCTTCGCATGTGATCGACACGATGAGCACGGCTTTCAATGTGCCCGTATAGCATTGTACAGTTAGTATGAAAACCACGTTTATGAGCTCTGCGATGAGTGTCAAGCCACTCTTCGGCTGTTAGCTTGGCACAAATTGCTTTACGAATATCGGGATGAAAAATTTCTGCACCA
>CAZBDM010000607.1:0-1373 GCA_964490675.1 uncultured Oligoflexales bacterium | reverse complement strand
ATTGAGCCAAGCCCTGCTTCCGTCAAGCGGTCGAAGACTTCATCAAGGCTGATGCGCGAACGCTTAGCAAGCCAATTGAGTTCTACTGCCGTAAAAGCTTTCAAGTGTAGATCTGGGAATGTCTTCTTTAACGTACTTAGGATTTCAGTGTAATGACTAAGTTGCCAGCGCGGATGCAGACCACCGACCATATGTACTTCTGTTGCTCCTTGCTCAACAGCTTGTCTTGCCCTCTCGACAATTTCGTCAAGGGAGTATGCGTAAGCGCCGTCGTCACCGGGTTTTTTCGAGTAGGCGCAGAACTTACAATCCATGACGCAAATATTGGTCGGATTAATATGACGGTTGATATTGTAATAAACTCGACCGTTATTCTTCTTTTGGTTAACCTGATCTGCTAAGGAACCGATCTTCATCAAATCGTCGCTATTGTAAAGAAAAAGAGCATCTTCTTCACTTAAACGCTCACCCTTCTCAATCTTTTTTTCTATCGATGTAAATCCCATCACACCTCTTCCCATAGGTAGTCTTCTGCTTTTAATGCGCCACAGAGACCGTGCTTATGTCCTTCTTCATACATGACTGCAATTGCTTTTTTGACATCATCATCCATCCGCAAACTTCTATGGTTAACGTAGCGAGAAATATAGTCGTCAGCGAGATGTTGCTCGAGAGGAACCATGGCGAGATTGACCGTTTCTTTAAGAATCTCGTTACGGTGATCGAGACCATACTGAATGCTATCTCGATAGATCCGCGTGAGCTTTTTGATATGTTCTTTACCAAGGTCTTTTTTAATCGCGTTGGCTCCCAAAGGAAGCGGTAGGTGAAACGTGTCGTACCAAAGACGACCTAAATCAGCAATTTTTGTCAGAGCGGAATCGACATTTGCAAGTTGTGTTTCGTGAATCAAAATACCAGCATCGGCATCGCCTGATTTGACCTTTTCTTCGATGTCGGCAAAGTAACAAGGGATCGCCTCAAAATCTCCAATGATGGCCACGAGAGCGAAGTAAGCGGAAGTCTGGAGGCCTGGGACAACAACTTTCTTTCCCTTTAAATCATTGACGTCTGTAACCGGGCTTTCTTTCGGGGTGACGATGGCTGGTCCATATTCGTCTCCGATACTGGCACCTACCGGCATCATGTAGTAATCATCAGCTATAGAAGGATAGGCCGCAATGCTAATCGCGGTAATATCGTAAGTACCCTTTTCAGCTTCTTCGTTGAGTTTTTGAATGTCCGCTTTCGTGTAGTCAAACGCATAGGCATCAGTGTTGACGTAACCTCGCCGCATAGCTTGCACCATAAAGGCGTCGTCTGTATCAGGGCTATAAGCGAGTTTGACTTCTTTCACGGGATTGATACCTCAT
>CAZBDM010000606.1:2110-3049 GCA_964490675.1 uncultured Oligoflexales bacterium | reverse complement strand
GGGTTGGGATTGTCTCGTCATGGTCGCCTTTTGTTGGTTTGGTTGGCGGATGGCTAACCTTCCGATCAATCGTCAGTCCTTTCACGCGAGGAACAGGATCTAAACTGGGCATCTCAGAGACATGGTTATGGAGCGGATTGACAATCATGTTTGCTTGTCCCATGCCTACCTTTTGAAGCTGTTTTGCGAGCTCGTGATCGCTGGTTAAAAGGATATGTAACTGACAAGCAGCGTTTTTTTGTAACTGTCTGAAAAATTGCTGTTGATGTTCAGGACCCATAACGAGGTCTTTGTCTAGGTGCCAAAAGTTAATCGATTCAGCGTATTTTGAATTTGAAAAAAGTGCAAAGTCTGGTTTTTCTGCCTCTTCCTTAGAAATATTGTCTAAAGACCTGATAAATCGTCCCAGTTCTATGACTTCTGTCAAAACGTTTTGATCGGATGGAATATGCTTGATTTTCAGATCATCAGCAAGAATTTTCAGTTTGTCCTGACAGCTTTGGATGCGGGTTTTAATAAATCTGAAATACTCTGACCATGATGCCATTTCATGATCCCTTCTAATGAGAATCTCAAGAAGCTTTTCGCGATCCTGTTTGTAGCGCATAATTGATTTGGCCTCAGAAAAGAGTATAGCGCTATTACTCGAGTCATATGGCTTTTGACTTTGGATAAGTTGTTTCCACTCTTTGACAAGATCGCTGAGCTCGGTGAGTTTTTGCTTGCGAGTATTGATCGCAGTCTTCGTTTGGCTAATCTTTTTATTGATATTCTGGATCATCGAGAAATTTACGATCAACTTTATAAGATCCTTAATACTAATATCTTCTGGAATAGCGTATTTCTTCGAAGCTTTTGACCAAGCGCTCTTTATTTTTTGGTACTCTTAAATTTGTTTTTCAAAGAGCTCATCGATCTTCGACATAAGCTCTTGATGGG
>CAZBDM010000606.1:0-2100 GCA_964490675.1 uncultured Oligoflexales bacterium | reverse complement strand
GCATTCATGACTATTTAGGTTATGGTAAATGTCTCTGAGGCCCTCTCTACTTAAACGCAGAGAATTTGCCAGTTCGGTGATTTTCGCACCTGATTTGATAAGTTTGGCTTCGTCTTTTGAGGTTAGTTGTTTGGTCGGGTCTTGATTGAAAACCTTTGATTTCCATTCAATAAGCGCAGCTTTAACACGCTGCTTGAGAGTTGTTGTCTTGGCAAGTTGGATCTCAATGTCTTTCGTTTGTGAGCCGACAAACGAGAGGTTGACTTCAATGCTTTCCAAAGACTCAATATCTTTGATAAGAGAGGACTCGATCATGTTTTGGTACTCTAGGAAAAGAGGCTCTATATCGCTTTCAGCTTTCTTGCGCGCTTCTCCAAGAAAGATCACTAACTTTTCATAAGCTTTTTTACGGCAAATGGCATTGATGAGAAGCTCAAAGTCATTGGCCATTTCCAGCTTGGGCAGAGACTCAACATGGCAAGCCGCTAAAGCTTCACTGAAAGATTCTTGCAGGTTGTAAAGGTCGTTGTTTAGTTGCTGAAGAGTCTGGGAAGGGTTTTCTAGTTGTTCAAGAAGTGATTCGACTTTATGAATAACCGAAAGTTGATTTCTGATACGTTCTACAGAAAAGTCTTGGTGAACATTCAATGTCTTTTCTTTTTCAGTGAGAAAAAGTTTTTGTTGGTTTAGGGCTTCTAGTTCTAAGCTGGTTTGTTCGATTTTCTGGGTGGCTTGATAAACTTTGATTTTGTTGATGTCTTTTTCGGTGCCAAGTAGCTGCCCTATACGACTAAGCGCTCTTTCTGAAACTCTCTCAATTTGCCTTTCAAGCTTCGTTTTGTGAGTCACTTGGTTTTTCAAGGGAAGTGCAGAGAGGCTTTTGCCTTCTCCAAATATTTTTAAATCAGCATATTTTAATATTTCTGTCTCATCTTGGTCAGAATCAAGCAATGCTTTTTGAAACTCGCTCTCGCAGATTTCGAGATCGACAAGGTTATCGTCTTTAAAGACGGTCAGTTGACCTGACTTTCTGTCGACTTTCCAATAGTGTCCAGAGTGGTCGCTGGCCTCTATGTAAGCCTCAGAAATCACCGGAGACTTTATATTAAACAAAGCATAGAGTAAGCCGTCTTTTAGCTCAGAAAGTTGTTTTTCCGTACCATTTAAGCACCAAAAAGAGCGCAGATGACCTTTACCGGAATTGAAAACCCAGGTGGTCGGGGTTCCGTCGTTGTATTTGTGCAGACGAACACAATTAAAATTCACCGTTGCCTCCAAAGACAAGCTATCAAGGAAAAAAAGTATGTGCCGATTCAATCAATAAGGCCCGATAGTAAAACAGCCTTTTTACCACTCTATCGAAAGCAAAGAATAACCAATGAATCACGATGCTTTACGAAATTTTACATCACTTGATCAAGATGCCTTCATTGTGCTGACAAAGCATTATGGTTATTCAGATGCGGCAATCTATAGAATTAAAGATGATTCGTTGATCTATCTTATAGGAACAGTTCCTAAAGATGGCCAATCTTGGCCTGCTGCTGCAAATCTTACTATTGATTATACACCCAATAAACAATCAGGTCTTCCTATTGGGTGGATTAAACCGCAATTTAACGGAGACAGTAAAAAACTCTGGAAAAGAGGCGTCAATCTTTACTATCCAGACCTTGATGTGTCTCCAACTAAACTTATTTTTGTAATGAAAAATGTCGAGGGAAAACGCACTCGATTTGGTGAATTAGACGGTGTTCTTGAGGCAGTGGCACATCGAGTTGCAGAGTGGATCAATAGCAGTGAGATCAGTCATTTTGTCTCAGAGACTCATCTTGCAGAGCAACTACGTCGAGTCAATCTAGATATCCAGTATCTTCTAGATCACGAACTTAGAAACCCACTTGCATCGGTTCTTGGATATTCAGAACTATTAGGAGATGCAGGTAAAATTAACAACTCTTTTGAGGTTGAAAATTTTAAACGTATTATTGAGAAAGAAACAGCAAACGCGCTAAATGTAATTGATAAGTTAGGAACCGCTCTTCGTTCTCAGTTTATTGAAAACCAACTTTGCTATGACCCGGAGCCTCTTAACTTAAA
>CAZBDM010000605.1:0-3054 GCA_964490675.1 uncultured Oligoflexales bacterium | reverse complement strand
CTGTCCCCTAAAGTAAAAGAAACGATCTCCAGACACAGATTCCTGAATTTTTAAATCCTCTAGATCAACCACTTCTGAAAAGTCTTTAAGAGGAACGCCATAACGATTGCCGCCGACTTCGACAATGATCGATTCAACAAGCGAGAAGTTGGTCGGTAAAGAAACCTTAAAAAGAGTACCCTTACCTATGTCGCTTTTGATCGTCAAGCTACCGCCTAGACTGTTAATTGTACTATTGACCACATCAAGACCAACACCACGGCCGGACACTTCGGTTACCTGGTCCTTGGTCGAGAAACCAGGTAGTAGGATAAGATTATAAATATCGTCTTTTTTAATATCGTCTGGATTTCTCACTAAGCCTTTGTCGACAGCCTTACGAAGGATCCTCTCGTGATCCAAGCCTTTGCCGTCGTCTTTCACGGTCACCACAACCATACCTGCTTCTTGGTCAGCTTTTAGCGTCACAGTGCCATTGCGCGGCTTGCCAGCCTTTTCTCTTTCGTCTGGGGTTTCAATACCGTGATCGGCAGCATTTCTCAAGATATGCACAAAAGGATCGGCAATACGATCGAGTACGGTCTTATCGAGTTCGATCTCACTACCGACCTTGACCACTTTAATCTCTTTTTTCGCCATGCGCGCGACGTCTTTGCAGGTTCTTTCTAGTCTTTGGAAAAACCGGTCAAGAGGCTGCATACTGAGCGATAGACTGAGCTCCTGGAGCTGTCTTGAGTACTTCATACAAAAATCAAGCGCCGACTGCGACTCTTTCGAATCGTATCGTTTTGCCTGGAACTGATGCTGCACAATAGACAACTGGGTTCCCATTTCACCAACTGCTTTAATGATGTCATCAATTTTATCGCGCTTGACCCGGATCACTTCATTGCCGTGACCTTTGGACTGCTTTTTGTTGGGATCAGATGGATCAGATTTTTCTACCTTTTTAAGAGGAGCAACAGATCTACTCTGAGTAGCGGCAGCTGGACCTTCGGAAGGAGGATCCATATCTTCTTTCATAAAGAAGGCATTGACGCTTTGGAAGATATTTTTCACTTCCGTTTCATCTGCTTGATCAGATTCAAGCCAGTTGGTCATAAGCGCATGAGACTTAAAAAGAATTTCAATAAGCAGGTCTTTACTTTTGACATCTTTCGTTTGAGCAATTCTAATGACATCTTCAATACGGTGAACGAATTGTCCAAACTCATTAAGACCAACTGTTTTGGAGCTTCCTTTAAGGGTGTGAGCCGCCCTGAATAAAGAGTCGAAGACAGCACCATCAAAGCCAGCTTCAAGCTTAAGGCAATCGGCCTCCCAGCTAGAAAGAAGCTCTTCAGCCTCTCCCAGGAAAGTCTCTTTTAAATCCATTTGAAAATCACTTGGCATAAGCTTAAACCCTTAACTATTCGCAGCCGGTCGAAATGATTCATCATCAGCCAAACCATCGGTATCCATCGGATCAAAACTTGGCGCTGGACCATCACCCACCGGAGCTACTTTCTTGTTTTTAAGGCCACTAAGAAGCTTTGTCTTTTCTTTTAGTCCCCCGGAGCCTGTCGAAGATGGTTTTTTTGGCTTATTCCGATCGACTTTTTTGATCGGTTTTTTCTCTATATTGTGGTCATTGTCACTGTAAATAAAGGCGACAAGATCTTTGGAAACATTCTGTAGACTACCGCTTTCTTTGGTGAGACGGTTGGCGTGCTTTTCAACCGACTGCGCTTCGGAAGTGTTATTTTGAGTAGCAGAGTCGATCTCTGAAAGAGCTGTTGTCACCTGCTGGATACCAAGGTTTTGTTCTTGAGAGGCCTGCGCCACATCATCAGCCTTGCTTTTGATTTCTTCTGTTTCTGATTTTATCTCTGCGAAGACATCTTTTACCTTTTGTGTGGTCTCTGAACCACGATTAACCCTCTCTTTAACATCCTTAAGAATACTCGCGACTTTTTCATCGCTTTCATCAAGAAGATCTGAAATCTTTGAAGCAGCATCACCACTGAGTTGAGCAAGTTTACCGACCTCATCGGCAACCACGGCGAAGCCTTTTCCTTGTGTCCCCGCCTTGGCCGATTCGATCGAAGCGTTAACCGCTAGAAGTTGGGTTTTAAAGACGATATCGTTGATAACTTTCGTTTGCTTTGAGATTGATCCGATGATTTTACTGATCTCAGAAAGCCTGTTGTTGGACTCTCTAATACTGTCCATCGAATCAACCATTTCTTCAACAATATGGTTACCGTGCGTGACTTTTTCTGAGACATTTTCTGTCGACTCTTTCGTTTCTTTGGCTTTTGACAGAGTCCTAGAGACCATGGAGTTCATCTCAGACATCGAACTGACAGTCTCCTGCAAGGCTGCGGCTGCTTCCTGTGAACTAGAGGCAAGGTGCTGAGCTGTTGTTGTCAGCTCATGAGAAGACTTATCAACTGCATTGGAGGCATCTCCCATGTTGTTAATAACATTATCAAGGCTCGTTCTTATGTATCTCGTCACGACCCAAAGCGCGGCTAAGATGACAAGAATATTAATCAGTATTCCTGTGATTTGTTTATAAAGACTCTGGTAAGCCTCCGAAATATCACTAGATATGATCTCATATACGGTTAGCTCTTCTTGCAGAACGATCTTGCCAATATCATTAATCACTTCAGACGCGACAGCAAAGAAGTCCGTACCATCATAATCATACCCACCTTCTGTGGATAAAGAGAATACAAGTTGTGTCACTTTTATAAGCTCATTCCAATGATCGCTTTGTTCAAGGGTTTTGATCGACTCTCTTGTCTTGTCGCTAAGATCAAGGTTGATACCATGAAGATCGGTCACAAGACTGCCATATCTTGCTTGAAGAACACCGTAGTCTGATTTTTTCAGAGGTTCATCGGCAAAAAGTACTTTTGTCATTTGCGCTCTCAGTTTACCGGCTGAGTCTTTTGCTTCTTCAAGGACGGCAATACTTGTAATTCTTGAGCCTGCGTTCGAAACAGAAGACTTTCCGATGGCAACGATGATATCGTCGTTTCGACAGAGGCGGACCGTTATAATTTC
>CAZBDM010000604.1:0-3073 GCA_964490675.1 uncultured Oligoflexales bacterium | reverse complement strand
CAGAACATACCAAAATGACTAAGGTGACCCTTCTTAGAAAGCTTGAGCGTTACGGAATCGATCCCAAGCAGTATCACCGTCAGTGATCCATCTTATTTATTAACGAGGGATTTTTTCCCTCGCTTCTTCTACTTACGAAATTCAAGACAAGAGGTCTCGAGATGATTGGTCATCGGATGCATGTAGCGGTCGCATATTTATCTTTTCTTTCCTCACTTTTCTCACTCCCTCTCCAGGCAAATGACTGCGAAGACCATTCAAGTGGTATCAGAACACTCCCTTTAAACTCACTGGAAGAAGCGAAACAGGCGTTAAGCCCCAATGGTCAGGGGTTTGCAACTTTTGATTTTCGGCATTTGATTGATGATGGGCTAAAAAAAGCCATTTTTGATCGATATGATGGGGATGAAAAAAAGTACATGAATACAGTGGGAAGAAGCGCGCGCAGGGAAAGAGGTCATTCGATAGATCCACTACTCAGACCCATAGCTGGACAAGTTGAAGACTATTTGAGGAAAAGTCTGCTCAGCTACGAAGATATCGATTTTAAGAATGTCGTCGTCTTTGTCGGTGGTACACTTATGGATTGGTTTCATTTTGACGAGAGTTATATTACTTTTATCGTCTTTTTTGATTCCTATACCACAGAGATTGGCTTGTTGATGTCGTCTCATCTGGGGGAAATAAATGGCAAGTTTTGTCAACTGAGTTTGAAACCGTTCGGGCTCCCGGAATGGGTTATGGTATCGCCTTTAACGGTAAAAAAAGAGCCCAACGAATACCTGGTATCAAGCCAACTTATCATAAGGGTCCTAATAATCTGTTGGTACCTGAGGGTCGACTTGCCGTTGCTTTTAGCATGAGAGAAGCGGAACCCTTTCCTCAATAAAGGGAATAAGTGATGAATGACAAACCCGTTCAGATTGTTGTCTACCAAGAGTATAGCGAAGAGTTGATTAATCGTCTTTCACACCTTGAAGACAGAGTTTTTGATCCACCTTATTCGAAGGAAAAGTTAAAACGGGAAGCTTCAGTTAAAACGAACCTTAAAGCATGGCTTGCCTACCAAGGTAATGAGGCTGTTGGCTATAAGGTCGGTTATGAGATGACGTCAAATGTCTTTTACAGTTGGATTGGCGGAGTTATTGCTGAGCAGCGCGGCAAAGGTATCGCCAAGGAGCTCATGGCAAGTCAGCACCAATGGGCGAAAAATCATCGATATAAATGCGTAAGAACCCATACTCACAATAAGTATCGTGAAATGCTTATCCTTAATATCAAATCTGGTTTTGATATTGTCGGCATTGTTAAAAGCCATAGAAATGATGAACCCACCATCGTTCTTGAAAAAATGCTTTGAAATAAATATTGGTCGCTTAATTGATTTGTGGCATTAAAGAAGAAGGCCATCATTCAATAAAAGAAGCGAGCAACCAGGGTGCAAAAAAATCTCCTCTTTATCTTGTTTTTTCTAGCTTTCAGCATGGCAGCGCCAGCAAGTTTTAGTCAAGAAGTTGAAAGTAGTGATCAAATTGAAGAAACGACTCCCAAAAAGAAGAACGGAAAGAAAAAAAGACGACGTAAAAGAAAGAAAAAAACAAAACCACCGGTAGAAGAGACACTTACGCAAAAAGAGATGGGCGGGGAACCTTCTGGAGGGCCCAAAGACGAAGCAGAATCACAGGATTCTCGTCCCGACAAACGTCTTGCCTTTGGTCTTGGGCTTTATAGCCCTGATATTGTGCCGCTTGAAGCGCATTACTTCTTGAGTGACTATCTTGGTCTTCGGTTTTTTTTCGCGCCTCCTCTGACATTTAATGTATCTGGAGAAGTACCGGCAATTTCAGTGGCTTCAGGATCACTGGTTAAAGTGGCAAGTGGGACAAGCAAAGTCGATATGGAGGTTGAGTATGGACCTCATCTCGGTGCAGAAGCAAAACTCTTTCCTTTTGCCGGTTCGTTTTTTTTAGCGGGTGGACTGTCCTATCGAAGTCTTACGATCAACGCGTCTGGTAAAGCTGACCTTTATCTGTGCGCGGCGAATGATCTGACTTGTGGTATTGGCTCAGGTACCCAGCTCGCAACAGATATCGAAGCTGATGCAACAGTGAAGTCGTCAGCGCTTTTACTGAGGGCTTCGCTCGGTTGGTTTTGGAAGTTAGGTCCTCTTTACATGTCTCTTACAGGCATTGGTGTCGCTGTACCGATGCAGGCCTCGAGAGATGTTGATGTGAAAGGTCGTCTGACGAATAGTTCTGTTTCTGAGGAGCAGGAAGAGCAGGTCAATACTGCTATCGCTAGTCTGATCAGCCAATACGAAAAAGACGCTGAAAAGGTGATTGAAGATGGGACTAAAACCTTTGATACGATCATTCTACCGATCATTGGTTTTAGTCTCGGAATTGTCTTTTAAAGGGTCTTTTCAAGCTGACCAGCCTCTCGCAATTTAAAAGCGGCGTGTATTTCCAAGTTATTGTTTTAACGGTGTTTTTTAGAGCATCACCAGCTCCTGAAACAGCGTCGTGAATCCTAAGACCCCATCGGTCGATAGCGGCCATGTCGCCATAGCGAAAACGCCAAGCAGCAAAGCCGTACATACCAAACATTGCAAGGTGGGTAGCGCTTAATGTGAAGATAGACGTCTCACCGATAACCCAAGGTTTGAAGGTGATCCACTCGTTAAAGTGTACACCTGCGAGATCGAGCTGCGTCAGCAGAGGGGCAAAGAGATAAATGGGAAGAAGCGCCCATGTTGCCGACGGTCGCGAGAGCTGTCCTTCTTTGAGACGGTTGTGTTTTTCAATTTCCAGCCACGCACTTGTTGGGGTGCGTGCTAAAACATTGGCTAAGACCTGCAGATGGCCCTCCCAATTAAATTGCCCGTGAGGGGAAAATAACGCCTCTGCCTCATTAACTGCGCCACTAATCGAACGCCACATATAAGCAAGACCAAAAGAATAAATCACTCTCAGCCCGAGTTGGCGCCAAAACGGCCAACTTCTCAAGGAATAGCGATTTTGTTCTGTCGTTCCTGAAAGCCAGTCAAAAAGGCGGTCCATCGTGCGAATATGAG
>CAZBDM010000603.1:1989-3073 GCA_964490675.1 uncultured Oligoflexales bacterium | reverse complement strand
CTGAGCAGGATTTGCGAGCTTGCGAGCAAATTCCGCGCAAGCGGTCAGTAACTAGCAGGGTGCATTCTACCAGACTCCCTTAAACGATGATCGAGCTCTTGCGGAACCGAGCTCGACATCTACAATTTTGCCTGGCAGTTGATAAAACGGCCGCATTGGCGTCGTCAAATTTTTTCAAAAGTAGTTTAGACGGTTGAGACATTTTAACAGCCGCGCACAGGTTGAGCTGCGGAAGCGTCACTGCTTGCTGGATTGGGAACGTCAGAGCCAGCCCCGGAAGTTTGTCCACCGCTGGTTCCGGTGTTTTGGTTGGTATTTTCAGAGAAAGCTCCACTTCCCGTATTGTTTGAACCTTCGGAACCAAATCCTGTTTGCGAACCTTCACCACTACCTCCATTGATGACTACCGGTGAGCCTGCTGGAACATTTGGATTTTCCGTGTAGGCCTGTGAGCCGCCATCATCGGAGTAAGCAATATCTTCACTACCGATGTTTTCGTATTGGGGAATGCGAGCAGGGGCACCGCCTGAAGAGGCAACTCCATCGACCGATGAAAGTGCTAAGATTGGCAAGACTCCACCTATAGTGACAACAGAACCACTATCTTTGGCGTTGAATTGGATGGCTGCTTTTTGGTTGTTTCGAGCGAAATATCCTTCCGCGTCTTGCGTTATGGAAAATTCACCGCCCACGTAGAGGTCTTTAAAGGAGACTTCTTCAAAGACAGCTAAAGGACTCCCGTCTGAAGCGGCTCTGTCGGCATTTTGGTCTGATTGAAGGTTAGAGTGAAAGAACAAACTGCCTTCGGTAACGGAGGCAAGATCCTGTCGGATTGCGCTCCAGGTTTCCAGTCGATCGAGGTTGGCTTTGAAGTGATTGAGAATATAATTTCCAGGATTCGATCCTTGGGTTAGACCACCACCAAATTGTGCAGAAACGGCCCCAAGATCTGGACAGTCTGATGCACTGGTGAATCCAAATGCCGTATCTTTATCATCGTTGGTGCCAGTATCGCTTTTGGTTGTATTATTTTCGGCTACGATATTTTTCTGTTCATCGAAAAGACATTGACCAATAGCCGCCA
>CAZBDM010000603.1:0-1979 GCA_964490675.1 uncultured Oligoflexales bacterium | reverse complement strand
AGCCGCCATACCAATGGTATTGGTTTCATTAGAATAATGCCATAACCAACGATCGATGCTAGAGGCTGCGGCTTGTGTCGGCTTTGAGATGAAATCGATTCCCATCCAGCGCGAGGCTTTTGTAGATGATTCACCCGCTTCGACGAATTTGAAGATTTGTGTTTCATGCAGCTCGTATAGATAAGGGACAAACTGCGGAGCAACTTTAATTTTTGCTTGGAAGGCGGCTAAATCACTGTGGGTAAAACATGTTGCTTGTAAAGTGTTTCCCTTATTCTCATATCCCGTCTCAAAATCAGCGGGTAGGGCACATCTCTGCTGGCGTTCGGTGTACTCTATATAGAAATTCTCTTTTCTTTTGAAATCGGGATCGTCATCGGGGAGGATGCCGTTTACCTTTAGCCAGATAAAGTCATCTATCATATCTGCTGGCCCGTAGATTTTATACTGGTGATAGAATTTGGCAAAATTTTGGTATTTTGGCCGATCCGTCGCTTGTAAGATGTTGCGCATTTTGGAAATGACTTCGACTTCTATTTCATCGCTAGAGAATGTGTTCTTTTGAGCCCCATTTACGGTACTACCTGGTCTTGGTTTTAAAACGAGGGAAACACTTTTAGCGTACGCTTCGTAAATACAATGCTTGGCTGTCCACAAGGTCGCGCCGATGCCGTCAGGTGGGGGAGCATCTTTATTGAAGTTGTGGATGTGGACGAATACACCACAGAACTGATCTTCATTCGGGAAATTCACTTCAGCTCCAGCCCTCAATGACTGGTCGTATTCTATCTTTAAATAACCACCTAATGACTGGTCTTCGGAGGGGGTAAACTTCAAGCCAACGTCGACAGACGAAACACAGCTGCCACCGGCACTGGGGTTTGACTGCCGGCAAGACACCGAAATAGCGGTCAATATTGCAACTAAATGGAATAGTTTAAGCCTTAACATCCTGGTTCCTACCTCAACGCATTTTTTCTGCGTCCTCGTTATCGGTTGGGTTTGGTAAAAACCTTAATGCTTTAGAAATGATCAGTGTATTCAGTTGGTTGTTTTGGGGCTTCTGGGGGCAGAAAAAGGGAGGGACTTCGGCCTTCTAGTTAAAGGCTTGCTTGCCCTGCGATCTTGTTGCTCGTATGATCAGAAAAAATAGCGAAAAAAGTCCAAATCGACCTTAAAACATGCCTATCAAACTCCACCGATCTCGTTGACCGATGGAGTGCCTTGATTCATTTGTACTTTACTGAGCAGCCGTAAGGCTTTGTGTTTGCAACCTTAACAGGTTTGTTCGCAAGAGTTGCCTCGAGTGCTTCGGTCACATAATTACGGGCTCCCTCAAGGCTCGATGCGCTTGTTGAAGGCTTATCGTCGATTGCCCCTTGATAGACCAATTTACCTTCCGGGTTGATAATATACATGTGGGGAGTTGTACGTGCTGCGTAAGTCTTTCCTACATTACCGCTTGGGTCAAGTAGCACAGCCGTTGGTGAAGCTTTTCTTTCCTGCATTGTCTTCGTCGCACCGGCCGCATCCCGATAGCCTTGTTTGCCTTCCGCCGAAGAGATAATTGAGAGCCAAACAACGCCTTTACCGGTGTAGGTCTTCTGAAGGTTTTGCATGTTCATCGCATCGTAATGTTTTTCAACGTAGGGGCACTCGTTGTTAAACCATTCAAGAACCACATGCTTACCTTTGAAATCCGAAAGTTTATAGGTCTTACCATCGTGTCCTTTCAAAGTGAAATCGGGGGCCATAGCACCATTTTTAACCGCAGAGAACCCAAGGCTACTTGTGACAATAAAAATCAAAGGCAGCAAAGAATTCATTAGTGAAAAACGCTTCATCATTCATTCTCCTTGTGAAGATGTAGTGGGAATATCTTTCAGATACTTTAAGAAAATATCTGGCGTTAAGACTTCAGGTAACACTGTCGCTTGCCGCTGCTGTTTATTTTTCCATAGAAGGTAGAGTGGCACGCC
>CAZBDM010000602.1:0-3079 GCA_964490675.1 uncultured Oligoflexales bacterium | reverse complement strand
GAACTTAAAGAGAGCAAGAACCCCCAGAAGATACTTTGAGCAAGATCCTTTTTGAAAAAGAAATAAGCACAGCCAGCGACGATAAGAGTCGTTAAAACGATCTGGGCGATGCCAACCGTTAACATCAGACGGCGATTTGATTTTAATGAAGCGAAAGATAACTCAAGGCCAATAGTGAAGAGCAGCAGAATAACACCGAACTCAGCAATAATTTCAGCGCCTGGAAGCGAATCAATTAATGCGAATCCAGACGGGCCAATGATAACCCCAGCGATTACGAAGCCAACGATCGATGGGATTCTAAAAAAATTACAGATGATCGCACCAGCCGTGGCACCACCCAAAATGATTGCTAAATCAAAAATTATACTATGAAAGTCCACCAGTATTTTCTCGCCACAAAATGTTCATGATCCTTATTCTACGGGGTCAGCCCTGGTTTTTCAAACAGGGCTTGCAGTCTAGATCAAGAATTCACTTTAACGGGGGTAGCTCTCGTTTTGAAGGCCTTTTCTTTAAGTTTGTCAGTGGCAAGCAGACTAAGTGGAATGACGACAAGAGTTAAGAATGTCGATATGCCGAGTCCGCCACAAATGGCAATGCCAAGAGGTTGCAAGACTTCTGAACCGTTACCAAGTGCGAAAGCAATCGGCAGCATGCCAAGTACAGTTGTCATCGTCGTAATAAGGATGGGACGAAATCGAATCTGAGCTGTCTGTAGAAGGATCGATGTTGCTGATTCATCAGGTTTCTCGGCGCGCAGCTGATTAAAGAAGTCAACGAAAATAATTGAATTATTGACGGCAGTGCCACAGAGCAGAATAAGGCCCAGCATAGAGTTAACCGACAAGCTGCTATCAAATGTGAAGAGCGAAAAAGACACGCCAATGAAGCCAAGTGGAATAGCCAACATAATGATAGCTGTTTGAACAAGGCTAGCAAACTGTAAGCTAATAACGATCCAAATAAGAATGAGTGCTAAGACAAGCGCCACGATAAGGGAGTTGATATTGTCATTAATTTCCACATCGGTATCTTCAAAGACAAGCTTACTGCGATCAATATCCTTGTGGTTTATCAGAAGACTCTTGACTTCTTCTCTCACAACAGTTTTTTCAGCTTTGGAGCTTCTTTTGAGAAAGGCTTCTAGTTTGGCAACATGCTTGCCATCTTCAGTGTAGTACTGACCCCAGTCGCGGCTATGCTCGATGGTTGCGAGAGATTTGAGCGGGATAATCTTTTCTTCGCCGCCTCTTAGTAAAAGATTGCCTATATCGGCTGGGCTTTTTACACTCTCTTCTGGGATAGACATCTTTACTTCAACCGTATCGTTTCCTAAATCGAAATCTTTGATGTGTCGTTCACCGAGTGCTGTTGCGATAACATCTAAGATTTGCTCGCCAGTGATCGCATGACTGTTTTCTTTGGCAGACCAAAGAATTCTCTCGTTTTCAAGTTTGATGTCGTAAAAGTCCTGACGGTAAGTTTTGGGATAGGTTGGTGTCCAACCAATTTCTTTGTTTTTCTTTATGATATCCTTGGCGTCTTGCATGGTTTGTCTCTGTGCCTCTATGTTTTCATCGTTGACATAAAAACGCACTAAAGGAGGGTTAGGAATTCTTAAAGAAGTGGGGTTCCAACTTGATACACGAACATTGACGAGAGGCGTGTCTTCAAAGCGGGTTTCAAGTTTTTTGGTAAATTGCTTGATTTGAGATTTATCCTTTAAGAAGCAGAGCACCCAGCCGCTTTCTTTTCTTACACTCGATAAAATCTTTGTGATATCATCCTTAAACTCGCTCATAACCGTTGCCTCATACTGAGCAATGATTTTTTCGGCGTCTTTTAATTCTTTTGCACCTTCTTTAAAGCGCAGATGAACGAAGACTTTATCGGTGTGTGGTTTTGACATGATTTCGCGAGGGACCTGCTCAGCGATTAAGTAAAAGCTGGCAGAAAGCATCACTATGACCAAACCAACGAATCCAAATGCGTATCTCTTCTTCGAAGTCAGAAGCATAAGAGTTGCAATGTAAAGTCTTCTTAAATGACTGACAAGATATACAAATCCTTTTGAAAGAAGATAAACGCCTTTGCGATCAAGTTGGCTTTGTGTGCCTGATCGTAGCATCAAGGCGAGTGGTGGAATGATGAGAAGGGTAACAAAAACTGAGATCACGAGCACACAGACCATAACTTTAGCGAGATCACCGAGAATCGCGGATGCAAGAGGTGACGTAAATGGCAGCGGAGCAAAGACAATGATGGTTGTAAGAAGAGAGGCAATCACTGGTGTTCTCACTTCGACAACGGCACGAAAAGCCACTTCTAGCCGCTCCTTGTAGGATTGCGGGGATTTTTCTTCAAGGTGACGGATGATATTTTCTAACACGACAATCGATCCATCTACCACCATACCGACAGCAAGCGCCATTGCGCCAAGGGAGATAAGATTGACTTCGATTCCTACGCCAGACATCAGAATGAAGCCACCGATAAGAGATAATGGAATGCTGATTGCTATGATGATGGTATTTCTTAATGATCCCAGAAAAAGAAAGATAATGAGTGTAGCGACAAAAACACCGATGAGGATTGCGATGCCGATATTATCGATGGCCTGCTCGATATAGGTGGCTGGATTGAGCAGAATAGCCGTCTTAATGTCGTCACCCAGTGAACGTGTGTATTCTTCGGTGGTTTTGAGAAACTGATTGCAGGTTTCAGCGATGTTTGCATCTGGTTTTGGAACACCAACGACCATCAGTGCTCTTTTGCCATTACCTTTAAAGAAACGATTAGGAAGAATCGGTTTGACAACGACGTTAGCAACATCTCTGACGCGAATAATCTTCTGGCCTCGCAACGCGATGGCAGTATTTTTAACATCCTCGAGAGTTTTGTTTTTTAGAAGAACTCTGACTTGGTAGTTGTTACCGTTTTTCAGATCTAGCTTACCAAGGCTCTGGTTGAACTCTTTACTGCGCAGGGACTGCTTGACCTCAGAAGGCGATAAAGAAAAAGCTGTCAGCTGATCTGGGTTGAGCTCGATAAGAACATACTTGCGATCAAAGCGCGT
>CAZBDM010000601.1:0-3094 GCA_964490675.1 uncultured Oligoflexales bacterium | reverse complement strand
CCAAGACCCGTGACCAATTACAAAGGATGCATGCTAAGACAGAAGCTGAATATCCAACGAGGCTTAATCCTGCTATTCCACCGATTGTCGCTAAAATGGTAATGAAGCTGATTGCCAAACAACCGAGTGACCGCTACCGCTCTGCCTATAGCTTTCATGCTGATCTCTGTCACTTCAATAGGCTCCACTTGCAAGGTATCGAAACAAGAGCGATCGATTTTCCATTAGCTTCAAAAGATAGACTGCAGGCAGTATCGTCAAAGCTCAAGCTAGTTGGACGCAGCAGAGAGCTCAAGTCGATTGTTGGCCACTATGAAGAGATGGTCAAAGACAAGTCTCGCGGTCGTATGTCAGTCATTCATGGTCCTCCAGGAATTGGTAAAACACGATTGATGTCCGAGCTACGTTCGTACTTTAAAAAACGCAAAATCCGCTTTGTAACCGGTAATTTTTCACAGCATGAGACATCGTTGCCGTTTAACGCTCTTGCAAATGCGTTCAATGAATATCTCCTCAGAGTCTATAAAACTCAGCCGCTCGAAAAAGAAGAGTTGATGCAAAAGTTTAAGAGTGCCCTTGGACAGACCGCTCATCTTTTGGCTTCTATCGTACCGGGGATGAAACCATTTTTGAAAGATATCCCTATGCCTGGGGCAAGCGATCAATATCAGCTCAATGAAAACAACTTTAGTACGTTTGCAAAAGCCTTTTCCGACTTCACACGTTGTTTGGTCAATGATAACCAAGCACTTGTTTTCATGTTTGATGATCTACACTGGGCAGACGAAAAAAGCTTAAAGTTGATCGATGACTTTTTCAGTCATAATAACTCACAGCGTTTTTTCATGATCATAAGTCACCAAGATGGCTCAGAAAATAGAAATCTTGCCTATATTAACTTTCTTTCTAAGTTCAGGAAGTTAAGAAGACGCTTCCACTCATACTGCCTGGAAAATCTGGAAGAAAATGCCATTGGAAAAATCTCCTCTAATATTCTTAAAGACCGAAATTTAGAGCCTCCTTTGGTAAAGTATTTCATCTCAGAGTCGAAGGGTAATCCCCTTTATCTGGTCGAGATCATTCGCAAGCTTGTCGAAGTTGATCTGATTAGTCGAGATGTTAGAAAAGACAAGTGGGTTTATGACCTCGATAAGATCAAATCAACAGAACTCATTTTGGACTCGGTTGATTTAGCGCTCGGTCGTATCCAACAATACAGTGAGGAAGAAAGAAAAATCCTGCAATTTGCATCTGCTCAGGGAATCCAGTTTTCAAAAAAGGTCCTCGAGGCGATAGATCCTCGCTCCAGTGGACAAGTGGTTAATCTAGTTCTGCAGAGAGCAGAACTTGAAGGAATCATCGACGAGACACCGGAGGATCTTGAAAAAGGTCACCTTGGTAAAACCTACTTTTTTACCCATAGAAAAGCCTACGAAGAATTTTATGACAGTATCGATGAGAGAGATAAAAGGAAAATGCATCGTCAGATCGCAATTGCTCTCGAAAAAATTGCTGGAGACGATCGCAATAGCCATATTTATTCAATTGCAAATCAGTTTAACAAAGGTCTGCAAGAGAATATAGATCGTGAGTTTGCTAAGAAATGCCTTTACTACAATCTTGCTGCAGCGACTGCTGCCGATGAAACGATTGCTTTTCAAGCGGTGGAGAAGTACTACGAAACCTCCCTTGAAATCATAAGGCGCTTTGGCCGTCAGTTGGTGTCAGATATTCAATACGCGAAAATCAAAGAACGGCTCGCTGACTTAGCCGCCAAACAAGGGCGTCACGGCGATGCCATCGACGGGTATCGAAAACTTCTACATCTCGACCTTCCACAATCTGTGCATCTTGCCTTAGTAAACAAATTGATTCATTTTCAAATAGTTGGTGGGATCATTTCTGAGTCGATTTACATGATATTCAAGAGTCTTTCTGAAATGAAAAGAAAGGCTCCACGTTTTGGTGTCATCAATTTCATTGCAGTAGTCTTTCAATTAGCCTTACATTGGTTTAGCAAAGAAAAAAGAGACCGAGCACTAGAAGCTGCGATTGAAAAGATTAAGAACTATCAGGATGAAGGCGAAGAAAACCAGCCTGATTTTATTTTAAAACTCTACCATGCCAATCAAATGCTTCACCTGATCGAAAAACCTTCTGTCGCAATCATAAGTCATCAGTTCTCCTATCAGGAAATGATTGCTACTGATACTTCACCCGATATTATTGTCCAAACAATGGCTGATCGAGCGACATTATTATGTTACCTTGGCAAATCACAATCGTCCCTTCATTATTTTGAGGCGCTCCAGCAAATAACGAAGGAGCTGGATCTTAGTCGTGCTTACGGCTATCTTCTTTACACAAAGTCACTTGGTTTTGATTACTTTCATCATCAGTTTGACCGCATCGAAGAGCAAACAAAAGAGGTCTGCGAGATTCTAAATTCAGAAGAAGATCGTATGATCGCCGCAAATAACTTACTTTATCGTGCGTATCTGAACTTTAGAAAAGGTGAACTTGAAGAATGTATTAGAAACTGTGAAAAGGTTACTCGTTCGGTTTCTTCAAGAAGTTGGCTGAGTGCACGCGCTGTGGCCTTTTCTGTTTTTTCTCATTTACTCAAAGACGAACGTGACGCGGTCGTGGCAAAAGGTGAAACCTTTATCAAAAGAAGACAAAACACCAATGGTCGTATGAACGATCTCTTTGTAAAGATGATTGAAACAATGATCAACTTCGTCTGTGGTGAGTTTGAACCCACAAAAGAGACTTTTAAATTAGTCAACCAGATCTTTTGTCAAGGACCTACTAAGCAATTCTTATTTGCTTTTGAAGAAGATTTTGTTTGTTTATTCTTGATTTTGCGAACGGGGACCGCTGTGTGGTACTTGTTGTTTTTATGTGAGAGAAGTATTCACGGCACAGAAGTTGTAAAAAAAGTTGTGTGTGACAACGTAAGCAACCCCATGGTCCAACGGAGAGCTCGAAGGAGCAAGAACTTTTCACCCTGACGACACTGGCCAAAAAAGGTGATGATTCACCTTTTTTCTCTTGCGAGGTCGGAAATCGAAGAGATCGCTGCGAACGTGAG